>JBJERT010000170.1:0-5868 GCA_051882435.1 Faecalibacterium sp. | reverse complement strand
TGCTGGGCGAGTACATCCGCACCGTCAAGGGCGGCGTCATCACGCCGGACGTGGATCACAACTGGAAGCTGGTGGGCAACGACTGGGATGCCGCCAGGCACGCCAAGGCTGTGGAGCTGGTCCGCGCGGGCAAGCTGTACGTCAACGAGGACCCCACCAGCCGCAACCTGCCTTCCAAGGTCATCACCGAGGCCGACCTGGCCGCGGCGGAGGCGTAAGGCAGAGGTTTTCGCCCTCTCAGGCGCTTCGCGCCAGCTCTCCCAGAGGGAGAGCCAAGAAGTGCTCTACTGCAACGATATTGCTTTCTGGTACGGCCTTGCCTCTCCCTTTGGGAGAGGTGGCATTGCGAAGCAATGACGGAGAGGGCGCGACGACCGCACTATTTTATCGAGTTGTTATAGAATCTGTACAGGTTGGCGTAAAATTGATTTCCGCGGATTTTCAATAAACTATCCCAAGGTCCGGCCTCCCCGTAAAACGGGAGGCCGGACTTTTCCACATTCCGGGAAAAGAATGTGGAAAACCTGCGCCTTCCCGCCGCAGGGCGCAGCCCCCGCGCGCGGGAGCGCGCAAACGATGCCCGCCCAACTCCCGTCTGCCAGAAAACCCTCTGCAAAACGCGAATGCGTTTTGCGACTGAAAAGTTTTTCGGTTCCTTTTTTCAAAAAGGAACAAATCCCCCGTTTCCTTTTATTCTCGTTCGTGGTAAAATAAATTCAAGTCCCTGTGCGCCTGCGCGGGGCAGAGAGCCGCGGCGTTGCCTACGGGCCGGGGCGGGGAGAGGATTCCATGGAAAAGATCAAAGATTTTCTGCTCTATGCGGGGGCAGACCCCGAAATGTACAAAAAATGTCTGCCAGAGATCCGCAAGATGAACCGCGCCCGGCTGAACGTGTTCCTCATCGTGTCGGTCTGCTTTCTGCTGACGATGCTGCTGCTTTCCCTGAAAATCGAACTGCTGCGGCCCAACTGCCTGATGTACGGCGCGGGGCTGGTGATGTGCATCCTGCTCATGGCGCTGGATACCCTTTGGGTCAGCCGCCCTGAGTGGGTCACGGATATGATCAGCACGCTCTTCCTGTCGGTGCTGTACATGGTCGGCATCTATCTGGGCACCGCCGCCACCACCACCGACCGGGAAGCCGTCACGCATGTGGCGTTTATCCTGACGCTCCCTGTTTTGTTCGTCCACTCGCCGCTGTCCAAGATCTTCGTGACCTTTCTTTTCAACGTGATCTTTTCCATCTGCGCCGCCCAATGCAAGATACCGGAGGTGCTGGCGCTGGACCTCATCAATTCCTGGGCGTTCAGCATCGTCTCGATGCTGGTCTCCAGCTACATCATGGTCGGCCTTGTGGACGGCTTTGTCAGCCGCGAAAAGATCCGCACCATCGCGGAAAACGACCTGAACACCAGCCTCAAGAGCCGCAACGCCTACGAGAACAGTCTGGAGCTTTATCCACAGCGCTGCTCCATGAACCTGAGCTGTGTGTATGTGGACGTCAACGGCCTGCACGAGCTGAACAACTCCAAGGGCCACGAGGAAGGCGACCGCATGCTGCGGGTCGTGGCGCGGCTGTTCCGGGACGAGTTCGGGCCGGAGACCTCCTACCGCGTGGGCGGCGACGAATATCTGGCCTTCGTTCTGGACACCCCGGAATCCGAGGTGCGGGAAAAGGCGCAGCACTTCATGAAATCGGTGCAGAGCAAGGGCTATTCGGTGGCCATCGGCACCTCCACCCACAGCGCGGGCGGCATCCAGATCGAGGAGCTGGTCAAATCGGCCGAGCGGCGGATGTACCGCGCCAAGGAAGAACACTACCGCCTCATGGGGCGCGAGACGCGCTGAGCATCCGCCTTTGCAAAAACCTACACCGGAAAGGAACCAACTGTGACAGAAAACCATACCATTGCCGCCATTGCGACCCCGCCCGGCGAGGGCGGCATCGCGGTGGTGCGCCTGTCGGGTCCGGCCAGCTATGCCGTGGCCGAGCAGGTCTTCCGTCCCGTGAACCCGGACAAACGGGTCGGGGACGCCCGGGGCTACACCGCGCTGTTCGGCTCTTTCGCAGAGGGAGCCGAAACATTCGACGAGGGGGTAGCCCTGTTTTTCCGTGCGCCGCACAGCTATACCGGCGAGGACGTTGTGGAGCTGTCCTGCCACGGCGGGCCGGCTGTGGCCCGGCGGCTGGTGGAAAGCTGCATCGCGGCGGGGGCCGTTCCGGCAGGCCCGGGCGAGTACACCCGCCGCGCTTTTTTGAACGGCAAGCTGGGCCTGACCCAGGCCGAGGCCGTGATGGACCTTGTCTCCGCCAGCGGACGGCAGGGGGCCGCGCTGGCCAACGCCGCGCTGGGCGGCGCGCTGGCCCGGAAGATCGACGCCCAGAAGCAGGCCCTGACCGCCTTGCAGGCCCATCTGGCCGCGTGGGTGGACTTCCCTGAGGAAGATGTCCCTGAGCTGGACCCGGAGCATCTGCGGGGCGTACTGGACGGCGTGCGGCAGGAACTGGACGCGCTCATCGACGGCTACGGCGCGGGCGCGGTGCTGCGGGAAGGGGTGGACTGCGCCATCGTGGGCCGCCCCAACGCGGGCAAGTCCACGCTGCTGAACCTGCTCTCCGGCTTTGACCGGGCCATCGTCACGCCGGTGGCGGGCACCACCCGGGACGTGGTGGAGCAGAGCGTGCAGCTGGGGGACCTGCGCCTGAACCTTGCGGACACGGCGGGCCTGCGGGAGACCGACGACCTCATCGAGGCCGAAGGCATCCGCCGCAGCTGGGCGCGGCTGGAACAGGCAGGGCTGATCCTGGCCGTATTCGACGGCTCCGCGCCGCCTACCCGGGAGGACCTGCGGCTGGCCCAGCGCTGCGCGGGGCGTCCGGCCATCGCGCTGGTGAACAAGGAGGACCTTCCCACGCAGTTCGACGCTGAGCTGATCGCGCCCTGCTTCTCCATGGTGCTGCCGGTCTGCTGCAAGGAGGAGGAACACACCCGGAAGCTGCTGGCCGCAGCCATCGCCCGGGTGCTGGGCACCAACCGCATCGACCCCCGGGCCGCCAGCCTGTCGGGACAGCGGCAGCTCTCCGCCGCGCTGCGCGCCCGGGACGCGGTGGCCGGGGCAGGGGAGGCCGCCGCGGGCGGCTTTGGGCTGGACGCAGTATCCGTCTGCGTGGACGACGCGCTGGCCGCGCTCTGTGAGCTGACCGGCGAGAACGCCTCGGACGCGGTGATCGAAGAAGTGTTCGAGCGCTTCTGTGTGGGAAAGTAACAAAGTAGGAGCAGATACCGTTTTATGATCCATTTGGGAGATTATGATGTCATCGTGATCGGCGCGGGGCACGCGGGGATCGAGGCCGCGCACGCCGCCGCCCTGCTGGGCGCAAGGACCGCCGTGTTCACCATGAGTCTGGACGCCGTGGGCAATATGCCCTGCAACCCCAGCATCGGCGGCACCGCCAAGGGCACGCTGGTGCGGGAGGTGGACGCGCTGGGCGGACTGATGGGACTTGCCGCCGACGCCACCTATTTGCAGAGCCGGATGCTCAACAAGGGCAAAGGCCCGGCGGTGCATGCGCTGCGCGTCCAGACCGACCGCAAGCGCTACCACGAATATATGAAACACGCTCTGGAGCAGACCCCCGGTCTGGCCATCCATCAGGCGGAGATCACGGCGCTGGAAGTAGAGGACGGCCGGGTGAAGGGGGTCGTGACCCAGCTCCACGGTGAATACACCGCCCGGTGTGTGGTGCTGGCCACCGGCACCAATCTGGGCGGAAAAATTTTTGTGGGAGATGCCTGGTATGCCTCCGGCCCGGACGGGATGCACGCCGCCAACGCCCTGACCGACAGCCTGCGGGCCGCGGGGCTGCCGCTGCGGCGGTTCAAGACCGGCACCCCCGCCCGGGTCCACCGGCGCAGCATCGACTTCGCAAAGCTGGAATGCCAGCCCGGCGACCCGGACAGCGAATTGCAGCCTTTCAGCTTTCTGACCGACGCGCCCATGCACAACCGGGTGGAATGCTGGATCGCCTATACCAACCCGGAGACACACCGCATCATTCTGGACAATATCCAGCGCAGCCCGCTCTATGGCGGCATGATCGAGGGCGTCGGCCCGCGCTACTGCCCCTCCATCGAGGACAAGGTGGTGCGCTTCGCGGGGAAGGAGCGGCACCCCATCTTTGTGGAGCCCTGCGGCGAAAACACAGAGGAGATGTATTTGCAGGGCGCCTCCAGCAGCCTGCCCGAGGATGTGCAGAACGCCTTTTATCACAGCATCCGCGGCTTCGAGCGGCTCGAGATCCTGCGCCCGGCCTATGCCATCGAATACGACTGCATCGACCCGACCAGTCTGGAGGCCACGCTGGAAAGCAAGATCGTCCGCGGTCTGTACGGCGCGGGGCAGTTCAACGGGACCTCCGGCTATGAGGAGGCCGCCGCGCAGGGCCTGCTGGCGGGCCTGAACGCCGCCCGCAACGCACTGGGCACGGATCAGCTCATCCTGCCGCGGCATACCAGCTATCTGGGCACGCTGGTGGACGACCTGGTGACCAAGGGCGTCATGGACCCCTACCGCATGATGACCAGCCGCAGCGAGTACCGGCTGACCCTGCGGCAGGACAACGCCGACCAGCGCCTGACCCCCATCGGTCGGGAATACGGCCTCGTGCAGGAGGACCGCTGGGCAAAGTATCAGCAGACCCAGCGCATCCTGGACGCGGAGCGCCGCCGCCTGCATGAGGCGCACCTGCGCACCGCCGACCTGCGGGCCGCTATGGAAGCCGCGGGCCTGCCGCCCGCCGCGGAAGGCGGCGTGGCCGAGGAGCTGCTGCGCCGCCCGGAAATCAGCTATCCGCTGGTGGCACAGCTCATCGGCTGGGGGGAGGGCATCACGCCCATGCTGGCCGAGCGGCTGGAAACAGAGATCAAATACGCGGGCTATATCGCCCGGCAGGACCGCATGATCCGTGAGGTGGCGCGGCACGAAAAGACCCTGATCCCCGAGAACTTTTCCTACGACGCCCTCACCGGCCTGACCCTCGAGGCCCGCGAAAAGCTGGGCCGCATCCGGCCCAAGAATCTCGGACAGGCCGGGCGCATCCCCGGCGTGTCGCCCGCCGATGTGGCACAGCTGAGCATCGCGCTGGCGGCCGCGGCCCGCGCCGCGGAACAAAAGGAGTGAACGACCTATGGAATTTCAACTGTATTCGGGCCGCCCGGCAGACTGCACGGGACGGCTCGCCAAAGAGGTAAAAACCTACGACCTTCTGGATGAACTCGGCATCCCGTTTTTCCGCACCGACCACGGCCCGGCCGATACCATGGAGGCCTGCAATGAGATCGACGCCTGCCTGGGGGTGCTCATCTGCAAAAACCTGTTCCTCTGCAACCGCCAGAAGACCCAGTTCTATCTTTTGATGATGCCCGGAGATAAGCCCTTCAAGACCAAGGAGCTTTCCGGCCAGCTGGGCATCGCCCGCCTGAGTTTTGGTTCGCCGGAGGATATGGAGCGCCTGCTGGACCTGACGCCCGGCTCAGTGAGCATCATGGGCCTGATGAATGACCCCGAAAACCGTGTCCAGCTTCTGGTGGACGAGGATGTGCTGAAAGGGGAGTGGCTCGGCTGTCATCCCTGCATCAATACCTCGTCCATCAAGCTGCGTACCCGGGATGTCCTCGAGACCTACCTCCCCGCCGTCCATCACGCGCCCCGAATGGTCCGCCTGACAGGAGAGACCTGACGGAAGGAGCGCCGTGCGCAGAACTCCCCCAGTCGCCTGCGGCGACAGCAACGGGTTGCACTAGCTGATTTTGTGCATCGGCCTTGAGCGGCCTCGCAAAAATCAGAGTGCGGCCCCAACAGCTCCTC
>JBJERT010000169.1:0-5914 GCA_051882435.1 Faecalibacterium sp. | reverse complement strand
AGGTCAGTGGGATTTGTGACAGAGAGTATCATGGTTTGCAAAGTGCGTCAAGATGGTTTTGCAAAATTTATTGCGGCAAAGCGGTGATAGTAGGATTTATCATAACAACAGACATGCAAAAAACAAAAATAGAGGAACCATCACAGGAAGTAATCCTGAGAGATTCCTCTGTTTTTCCTTATCGGAATCAGAACTTACCCTTTGCGTTTGCCCAGGTAGACGGATCAGCGATGGATTCCATCACATCCCAGTGCTCGGCGATCTTACCGTTCTCCACACGCCACAGATCATAGTAAGCCGTGGGAACACCGCCGTAAGTACCCTCGCTGACAGCCAGAACATAGTTGCCCTCTGCCAGAACCTGATGGGTCGTGGTGTAGATCATCTGAATGTTCTGCTGTGCCAGAACCGCCAGAGCATCGGTCAGACCGGACACGCCATCGGCAATGTTGGAATTGTGCTGGATATAGGTGTCGCCGTCAAAGTAATCGGCCATCTTGCCGAGGTTGTGTCCCTGCATCACATCGTAGTTACCGTGAGGTAACGAATGATGCGCATCATTCAGGAATCGGAATCATGATACAGAAGTTCCACATACGGCTTTTTGCGGATGGAAGTAATCACTTCGTCCAGAAACAGCTTGCACAGATCGTTGATCCACGGCTTTGGGTACTTATAACGCAGCAGATAGCTGACGCGCTTGGGCGGAGGGTCTTCACTGATAAGACAGTAGCGAAGGGCAGGGTTCTTTGCGACAAGCGCTTCTGCAGTGGTCTGCGGAGCGACCGACCATGTCTGTGGGAAATTTATGAAGTAGACGAGGGTGGAACTCGCACCCAACGCGATTTTGCGCAGTGCAGAATCAGGGAACCGCCTGCGGTGCCATAATTCATAGTCACTGCCAACGGTCAGATATATTTCCTCCTGCGGCGGCAGATCATGAAAATCGCGGGTCTGATTGAATTTGCAGTTTGCATGATAAAGCAGCACCATCTGTTCCTGAAAAAGCGGATAGGAAAGTACATTGGGATATTTGTGCAAGGAGGAAACAAAGCCGATATCAATCTGCTGGCTTTCAATCAGCTGATGGATCTCAGTGGAATGCTCATTTTGGAGATAAAACTGGATCTCCGGGTTGACTTCCATAAAGTGACAATAAATCTCCGGCAGGATAAAGCGGCTCATGGTATCAATGGCCGCAATGCGCAGCTCCCGAAAGATCAGGCGGTTCTTGATCTGCTGGGCCTGCTGCCAGAGTGCAAGCTGCTGCTGCGCAATGGGCAGGAACTGCTCTCCTTCCGGGGTCAGAAAGACTGCACGCTGCCCTTTCTGCCGGGAGAACAGCTGAATGCCAAGTTCTTCTTCCAGCCGCTGGATGCGGGAACTGGCTGTTCCCTGCCCAATATATAGCTTGTCTGCGGCACGGGCGATGTTCCGGCACTCCGCAATGGCAAGAAAAGTTTTTAATTCGTCAAAATCCATAAAATATTCCTCCAAAATAATTTGTTCTACAAATATTATATCACAAATTTATTCGTTTTACAACAACTCACTCCTGCGCTATAATCAGGACAGAAAAAGCAATCAGGCCTGCTTGCTGGAAAACAAACGACAGGAGGTTTCTTTTATGGATTACAAACAGTTCGGCGATGACGTTGTTCGGCTGGTTGGCGGCAAAGAAAATGTGATTGGTCTGGAGCACTGCGTGACGCGGCTGCGCTTTACGCTGAAAGACAAATCTCAGGCGGACATCGAGGGCCTGAAAACACTCAAGGGTGTCATGGGCGTCGTGAACGGCAAACAGGTTCAGGTCGTTGTAGGTGGTGAGGTGGTCCCCGCTTACAATGAGATCATGAAGAATTATTCGTTCGGCGGCGGTACAGCACCTGCGGCCCCGAAGCAGAAGGAAAAGCTGACCGCAAAGGGTGCGTGGGACGCCTTGATGGACTACATTTCCGGCACGATGGTGCAGATCATTCCGCTGTTCATCGGCTGTGGTCTGGTAAACTGTGTCCTTTCTGTGGCAAAAATTGTTTTCGGTGTGGATTCCTCCACGGCCACTTATCAGGTGCTGAATGCCATTGCAAATGCACCGTTCTATTACCTGCCCATTCTGGTGGGCTATGCAGCTGCCAAAAAGCTGGGCGCGAATCCTTTCCTTGGTGCTATGCTGGGCCTGTTTTTACAGCACCCGTCCCTTACGGCTCTGATCGGCGCAGAAGGTAATGTGTTCTTCGGCATTCCGTTCAGCGCAATCAACTATAAATCCACGGTGTTCCCTGTTCTGATCGGCGCGTGGATACTCAGCTATCTGGAGCCGCTTATCTATAACCATCTGCCCAAGATCCTGAAAACCATCTTCGGACCCTTCCTGTGCATCCTGATCATGAGTCCTCTGATGCTGTTCGTGATCGGTCCGGTCGGCTACTACTTCGGTCAGGGGCTGGCAAACGCTGTTCTCAGCCTGCAGTATCTGCCCTTCGGCATCGGCTGCGGTCTGGTTTCTGCTCTCCAGCCTATTCTGGTTCTGTTTGGTGCGCACACCGTTCTGGCTCCGGTCATGATCGAATCCATCGGTACGGTCGGATTCGATGCACTGATTCGCCCGGCATTTATCATGGCTTCCTTCGGTCATTTTGGTGCTTCTCTGGCAGTCACCCTCAAATGCAAAAATCAGGAAATCAAGGGCATGGCCGCCGGTGTGACTCTGACTTCTTTCCTTGGCACCAACGAACCCTCCATGTACGCGCTGGAAGTTCCGCTGGTCAAGCCCTTTATCGCTGCGCTGGGTGGTGCATTCTGCGGCGGCGTAGTTTCTTCCCTGACGGGTGCCAAGGCATACGCCATGGGCAAGAACGGCGTATTTGGCTGGCTGGTCTTCGAAGACACCATCGTTTGGATCATTCTGGCTTCTCTGGTGTCCGCTGCCGTGGCATTTGCTCTGGCATGGGTCATGGGCTTTGATGAAAAGAAACTGAAGGTCTGACTCTGTTACATAAAAGACGGAGAAAAACAGAATCGAACAGAAAGGATAACAGCAATGAGTGCATCAAATCTGAAAATGGACCGTAGAAATTTTCTGAAGACATCCGGTCTGACCGCAGCGGCAGCGATTACAGCATACGTCGGCACGCACAGTGCGCCTGCAGCAAGTGCAGCTTCCGCATCGGCTGATGTGGACGAAAGCAACTGCATTCTGGGCAAAACGACACCGGAAATCGTCTTTGACAAAGAGAACCCCATCGCCGAGACCACATCCGGCTGGGTGCGCGGCTTTATCGACAACGGCATCTATACCTTCCGCGGCATCCCTTACGCAGAAGCCGACCGCTTTGAAGAGCCTCATAAGCCTTCGGCATGGGCCGGTATCCGCAATGCCGTCGTCTTTGGCGGCATGGCACCGCAGGCTCCGATGAGGCTCAAAGCATCAGAAATTCTGAATGCGCATACTGTTTGGCCGATGGAAGAGAACTGCCAGAAACTGAATGTCTGGTCGAAAGATGTCAAGGCTAAAAAGCCGGTCATGTTCTGGATCCATGGTGGTGGATATTCAACTGGAAGCTGCATTGAGCAGCCCTGCTATGATGGACGGAACCTGTGCGAGAATGGCGATGTCGTGGTTGTCAGCATCAATCACCGCCTGAACTGCCTTGGTTTTCTGGACCTGTCTGCGTACGGGGAAGAGTACCGTTACAGCGGAAACCTCGGTCTGCTGGATATCGTTGCTGCATTGCAGTGGGTGCAGGATAATATTTCCCGTTTCGGCGGCGACCCTGACAATGTGACCCTGTTAGGGCAGTCTGGTGGCGGTGGAAAAGTTTTGCATCTGATGGATATGCCCGTTGCAAAGGGACTGTTCCATAAGGGAATCGTTCAGTCGGGTTTTCGGAGCACGCTGACGCAGAATGAAGCACAAACGGTCACCAAATTTCTCTTTGAAGAACTGGGACTTCCGGAAGGCGATGTTGCGTCACTGAAAAAACTGGACTACGATAAGATTCGGGTTGCAGGAGACGCTGCACTGAAAAAAGCTTCTGCGAGCTGGAGTCCGGTTGTAGATGGCGATTGCCTGCCGGTCAATTCGTGGACTGCGGATGGCGAATCCTCCCCCGCCAGCGTGGTGCCCATGATCGTAGGTTCCTGCTTTGCAGAACAGACGAGCAATGCTTTGAAATTTGTAAATGGCAGCGAGTATGAGAAAAACAGCTGGGATGCTACAACGGTCGATGCAAAATTGACAGAAGCCTATGGTAGTAAAAAAGATGCTGTGGTCGTGGCTTTCCAGAAAGCATATCCCAATAAGCCTCTTGCAGATGCACTGTATGTAGAGCTTCCTACGACAGGCTTTTTCGGGACAGAAGCCAAAGGCGTATTGGAACGTCAAGCGACACGGAATGTCCCGGTTTACCGGTACATGTTCTCCTATGAGTTCCCTGTTGTAGGTGGTCTGCTGCCATGGCACTGCTCTGACCTGCCGTTTGTGTTTGGCAATGTGTCCAAGCATGGCGTTGCAAATGGTGCAACCAAGGAGGGGCATAAGCTGGAAACCATTATGCTGAAAGCCTGGGCGGCGTTTGCGCACAACGGTGATCCCAACCACCCCGGCATGATCGACTGGCCGCAGTACACCAATGAAAATGGTGCGGCGATGATCTTTGATAAGACCTGCCGCATTGGCTATCACCACGATGATGAGCTGTTTGCCGTAGTGCAAGACTAATCAAAGGACGCTCTTTTACGGAAAACAGCTGATATGGAGACGATTTACTATGACGAACCACTATGTAGACACTTTTCCTGACAATTTCCTCTGGGGCGGTGCCGTTGCTGCCAACCAGTGCGAAGGTGCCTGGGATGTAGGCGGCAAAGGCATCGACTATGCCTCCTGCTGCCACACCGGTCTGGCAGACCTGAACCCGTACCCCACCCCGGCAGATATGTACCACCCGGGTCGGGAAGCCATTGATTTTTACCATCGCTACCCGGAGGATATCAAGCTGTTTGCCGAGATGGGCTTCAAGGTGTTCCGCACCAGCATTTCGTGGACGCGCATCTTCCCCACCGGTGACGAACTGGAGCCCAACGAAGAAGGTCTGGCCTTCTATGACCGCCTGTTCGATGAACTGCACAAGTACGGCATCGAGCCGCTGATCACTATCTCGCACTATGAGATCCCGTGGAACTTTGTGGAGAAATACGGCGCATGGCGCAGCCGCCACCTGATCGACTGCTTTGAGCGGTACTGCAAGGTGCTGTTTGAGCGGTACAAGGGCAAGGTGAAATACTGGCTGACCTTCAACGAGATCAACAACATGCGCCGCAACCCCAGCTATGTGGGCGGCATTCTGCTCCGGCCGGGCGAAAACAAGATGCAGGCGATCTTCCAGGCAAGCCACAATATGTTTGTGGCAAACGCTAAGGCGGTCAAGCTCTGCCATGAGATCATCCCGGATGCCAAAATCGGCGTGATGTGCTCGCTGAGCAATATTTACCCCAACAACTGCGATCCGGTGTGTGTGTTTGAAACACAGGATGTGCGCCGCCGTTCGCTGTTCTACCCGGATGTGATGCTGCGCGGCTACTACCCCACCTACGTCTACCGCCTGTGGGAAGAAAATGATGTCCATGTGCAGATGGAGGAGGGCGACCTCGATCTGATCCGTCAGTACCGCAACGAATTTCTGGCGTTCAGCTACTACCGCACCACCACCCACGAAAAGGGTCAGCCGTACTTCGGCGACACCGGCGGTGATGTCGGCACACCGAACCCCTATCTAGAAACCAGTGCCTGGGGCTGGCAGATCGACCCGATGGGCTTCCGCTTTACCCTCAACGAACTGTGGGATCGCTATCAGGTGCCGCTGTTCCCGGTGGAAAACGGTCTGGGCGCAAAGGATGTCGTGGAGGATGGAAA
>JBJERT010000168.1:0-5937 GCA_051882435.1 Faecalibacterium sp. | reverse complement strand
CTTCACCGACGGCAAGGTGGTCAAGCCCATGGTCTCCTCCATGGACCACAAGCGCGCCAACGACCACGATACCGGCCTGAACACCGGCGGCATGGGCACGGTGGCCCCCAACCCCTATTATACCCCCGAAGTCGCCGACCGCTGCATGCGGGAAATTTTCCTGCCCACCATCGCGGCCATGAACGCCGAGGGCTGCCCCTTCAAGGGCTGTCTCTACTTCGGCCTGATGATCACCCCGGACGGCCCCAAGGTCATCGAGTACAACTGCCGCTTCGGCGACCCTGAGACGCAGGTGGTGCTGCCGCTGCTCCAGAGCGACCTGCTCCAGATCATGACCGCCTGCACCGAGGGCACTCTGGCCGACACTGAGGTGCGCTTTTCGGAGGGCGCGGCGGCCTGCGTCATTCTGGCCTCCGGCGGCTATCCGGTCAGCTATGAGAAGGGCAAGCCCATCTCCGGCCTGACCGACGGACAGCTTCCTGATGAGCCGAACGTAACGGTCTACCATTCCGGTACCGCGTTCCAGGACGGTCAGCTCGTCACGGCGGGCGGTCGCGTGCTGGGCGTTTCCGCCACTGCCGACGACCTGCCCGAGGCGCTGGCCCGCGCCTACAAGGCCGCGGACCGCATCACCTTTGAAAAACTGCATCGCCGCTCGGATATCGGCCTGCGCGCGCTCAAGGCGCTGGCAGAGGGCTGAGGCCCGCGGCAAAGCTATCATATGGAGGGGGATTCCTATGGTATATCGCATTTATGTAGAAAAAAAGCCCGGCTTCGACGTGGAAGCCAACGGCCTGAAAAATGAGCTGGTCTCGCTGCTGGGCATCCGGGAGCTGGACGGCCTGCGTCTGCTCAACCGCTACGACGTGGAGGGCATCGACGAGGCCCTGTTCGCTCAGTGTGTGGACACGGTGTTCAGCGAGCCGCCGGTGGACAACACATATCCCGCTCTGCCCGAGTATGAGGGCACGGCCTTCGCGGTGGAGTATCTGCCCGGCCAGTTCGACCAGCGCGCCGACTCCGCCGCCGAGTGCATCCAGCTCATCAGCCAGGGCGAGCGCCCGCTGGTGCGCTCCGCCCGGGTCTACCTGCTGGACGGCAGCCTGACCGCGGAGCAGGTCGAAGCCATCAAGAAGTACGTCATCAACCCGGTGGAGGCCCGCGAGGCCTCGCTGGAGCCGCGCGCCACTCTGAAAATGGAGTATGCCATCCCCACCGCCGTGGCGGTGCTGGAGGGCTTCCGGGAGCTGGACGAGGCGGGCCTTGCCGCATTCATCGCGGAAAAGGGCCTGGCCATGGACCTGGGCGACATCAAGTTCTGTCAGGAGTATTTCCGCTCCGAGCAGCGCGATCCCACCATCACTGAGATCAGGATGATCGACACCTATTGGTCCGACCACTGCCGCCACACCACCTTCGGCACCATTCTGGACGAGGTGCAGATCGACGACGCTGTGGTGCAGGCCGCTTTTGACCGCTATATGGCCATGCGCGAGGATCTGGGCCGCACAGAGAAACCCCGCTGTATGATGGATCTGGCGACCATCGGCGCAAAGGCGCTGAAAAAGAAGGGCATCCTCAAGAATCTGGACGAGTCCGACGAGATCAACGCCTGCACGGTCAAGATCAAGTGCGACGTCAACGGCAAGGATGAGGATTGGCTGTTCCTGTTCAAGAACGAGACCCACAACCACCCCACCGAGATCGAGCCGTTCGGCGGCGCGGCCACCTGCATCGGCGGCGCTATCCGTGACCCGCTGTCCGGCCGCAGCTATGTCTATCAGGCCATGCGCGTGACCGGCGCGGGCGACCCGCTGGTCCCGGTCAGCCAGACCCTGCCCGGCAAGCTGCCCCAGCGCAAGCTGGTCACCACCGCAGCCGCGGGCTATTCGTCCTATGGCAACCAGATCGGCCTCGCCACCGGTCAGGTGGATGAGATCTATCATCCCGGCTATGTCGCCAAGCGCATGGAGATCGGCGCGGTGGTGGGCGCGACGCCCGCTTCCCATGTCCGCCGCGAGTGCCCGGCCCCCGGCGACGTGATCGTGCTGCTGGGCGGCCGCACCGGCCGCGACGGCATCGGCGGCGCTACCGGCTCCTCCAAGGCCCACAAGCTGGAGAGCCTCGAGAGCTGCGGCGCAGAGGTGCAGAAGGGCAACGCGCCCATCGAGCGCAAGCTCCAGCGCCTGTTCCGCCGCGAGGATGCCTGCAGGATGATCAAGCGCTGCAACGACTTTGGCGCGGGCGGCGTTTCGGTCGCCATCGGCGAGCTGGCCGACGGCCTGTATATCGACCTGAACAAGGTCACCAAGAAGTATGACGGTCTGGACGGCACCGAGCTGGCCATCAGCGAGAGCCAGGAGCGCATGGCCGTGGCGCTGGCCCCGGAGGACGTGGACCGGTTCATTGCTCTGGCCAACGAGGAGAACCTCGAGGCGACCCCCGTGGCAAAGGTCACGGAGGAAAAGCGCCTGAATATGGTGTGGAACGGTGTGTCCATCGTCAACATCAGCCGCGACTTCCTCAACTCCAACGGCGCCGAAAAGCATCAGAACGTCCATGTGCAGCGCGGCACGGTCTGGCAGCCCCAGTGGGCGGGCTTCACCTTCGGCCAGAAGATGAAGAGCATGGTCAGCGACCTGAATGTGTGCAGCAAGAAGGGCTTGTCCGAGCGGTTCGATTCCACCATCGGCGCGGCCACCGTGCTGATGCCCTTCGGCGGCTCCTACCAGCTCACCCCGCAGATGGCCATGGCCGCCAAGCTCCCTGTGGATGGCGAGACCCGGACCTGCTCCGGCATGGCGTGGGGCTACAATCCCTATCTGATGAGTGCAGACCAGTACCGCGGCGCGCGTCTGGCAGTGGTCGAGAGCGTCACGAAGCTGGTGGCCGCAGGCTTCCATTATGAGGACGCCTACCTGACCTTCCAGGAATACTTCGAGCGTCTGGGCACACAGCCGGAGCGCTGGGGCAAGCCGCTGGCTGCCCTGCTGGGCGCGCTGGATGCGCAGATGGGTCTGGGCATCGCCTCCATCGGCGGCAAGGACAGTATGTCCGGTTCCTTCGAGGATCTGGACGTCCCGCCCACCCTCGTTTCGTTCGCTACTGCCATCGGCAGCGCCGATAAGGTGGTATCCACCGAGTTCAAAAAGTCCAAGAGCACCGTGGTGCTGCTGCGCCCCACGCTGGACGCGGAGAGCGGCTGCCCGGACTTTACCTCCCTGAAGGCCAACTACCGCATGGCCGAGCAGCTCATGGCCGAGGGCCGGGTCCTGTCCGCCTCGTCGGTGGGCTTTGGCGGCCTGGCCGAGGCGCTGTTCAAGATGGGGCTGGGCAACCACATCGGCTTTGAGCTGACCGCCTCCATGACCACCAGCCAGATGTTCGCGCCCATGTATGGCGCTCTGGTGCTGGAGATCGCCACCGGCGCGCCCGCCGGCGAGATCCTGGGCAAGACCACCCGCACCTATACCTTCAAGGCCTGCGGCGAGACGCTGGAAATGGCGCAGCTTCAGGAGCTGTGGGAGTCCAAACTGGAGCCGGTCTATCCCTATCGCAAGTCCGGCCCCGCAGTGGAAGCGCTGTCCGGCAGCCTGACTGCCCCCGCCGCGCCCAAGGTCGGCGTCGCAAAGCCCAAGGTCATCATCCCGGTGTTCCCGGGCACCAACTGCGAGTATGACACGGCCCGCGCCTTTGCCCGCGCCGGTGCCGACCCCCGTGTGCTGGTCATCCGCAACCTGACCCCCGCGGACGTTGCCGCGAGCTGCGACGCGCTGGTGCAGGCGATCCGGGAAAGCCAGATCGTCATGCTGCCCGGCGGCTTCTCCGGCGGCGACGAGCCGGACGGCAGCGCCAAGTTCATCGCCTCCTTCTTCCGCTCTCCCGCCGTCACCGAGGCGGTGCGCGAGCTGCTGCAAAAGCGCGACGGCCTGATGCTGGGCATCTGCAACGGCTTCCAGGCGCTCATCAAGCTGGGCCTTGCCGCCTATGGCGATATCCGCCCCATCACCGGGAGCGACCCGACCCTGACCTTCAACACCATCGGCCGCCATCAGAGCATGCTGGTGCGCACCCGCGTGGCCTCCACCGGCAGCCCCTGGCTGAGCAAGTGCGCGGTGGGCGACGAGCACACCATCGCCATCAGCCACGGCGAGGGCCGCTTCGTGGCCCCGCAGGAGGTGCTGGAGACGCTGATCCGCAACGGTCAGGTCGCTACCCAGTATGTCGATCTGGACGGCACCCCCACCATGGACCAGCGTTACAACCCCAACGGTTCGGTGCTGGCCATCGAGGGCATCACCAGCCCGGACGGCCGCGTCTTTGGCAAGATGGGCCACTCGGAGCGCAGCGGCGATTATCTCTATAAGAACGTCACCGGCGACAAGTACCAGCCGATCTTTGAGGGCGGCGTGGATTACTTCAAGCTCTAACCCGGATACGCACCGCTCAGGAGGAAAACAATGTCTCAGCATGACCGTTATATCAGCCCCTTTTCCACCCGCTATTCTTCGGACGAGATGCAGTATATCTTTTCCGATGACAACAAGTTCCGCACCTGGCGCCGCCTGTGGGTGGCGCTGGCCCGCGCGGAGATGGAGCAGGGCCTGACCAATATCACCCCCGAAATGATCGCCGAGCTGGAAAGCCACGTCGATGATATCAACTATGAAGTGGCCTCCGCCCGCGAAAAGCTGGTGCGCCACGACGTCATGAGCCACGTCTACGCCTACGGCCAGCAGTGCCCCACGGCGGCGGGAATCATCCATCTGGGCGCGACGAGCTGCTATGTGGGCGATAACACGGATATCATCGTGATGCGCCAGGGCCTGGAACTGGTGCGCAAAAAGCTCATCGGCGTGCTGGCCAAGCTGGGCCGCTTTGCCGAGCAGTACAAGGATATGCCCTGCATGGCCTATACCCACTGCCAGCCTGCCCAGCCCACCACCGTGGGCAAGCGCGCCACCCTGTGGGCCAACGAGCTGGTCATGGACCTGGCCGAGATCGACCACCGTCTGGCGACCCTCCAGCTCCGCGGCGTGAAGGGCACCACCGGCACCCAGGCTTCGTTTATGGAGCTGTTCAAGGGCGACGTGGACAGGATCCGCGCGGTGGATGCTTCCATCGCAAAGGCGATGGGCTTTGACCCCAAAGCTGTGGTGCCGGTCTCCGGCCAGACCTACAGCCGCAAGGTGGATGCCTTTGTGCTCAATGCGCTGGCGGGCATCGCCCAGAGCTGCATGAAGTTCGCCACCGACCTGCGCCTGCTGGCGAACTTCAAGGAGATGGAGGAGCCGTTCGAGAAGAATCAGATCGGGTCCTCCGCCATGCCCTACAAGCGCAATCCCATGCGCTGCGAGCGCATCTGCGCGCTGGCCCGCTACCTGATGGTGGACGTGCTGAACCCCAGCTTTACCACCGGCACCCAATGGTTCGAGCGTACGCTGGACGACAGCGCCAACAAGCGCGTTGCCATGGCCGAAGGCTTCCTGGCGGCGGACGCGATCCTGAATATCATGCTCAACGTGACCGACGGCCTCGTGGTGTATCCCAAGGTCGTGCGCAGCCGCCTGATGGCGGAGCTGCCCTTCATGGCCAGCGAGAACATCATGATGCAGGCGGTGGAAAAGGGCGGCGACCGTCAGGAGCTGCATGAGCGCCTGCGCCAGCATGCCATCGCCGCGGGCAAGCAGGTCAAGGAAGAGGGCCTGCCCAACGATATGGTGGACCGCATCGCCGCGGACCCGGCCTTTGGCCTGACCCGCGAGGAGATCGCGGCGGGACTCGTGCCCGAGAATTTCGTGGGCCGCGCGCCCCAGCAGGTGGAGGAGTTCGTGGCAAACGTGCTCCAGCCCATCTTTGACGCGAACCCCGACGCAGTGGAGCAGCATGCGTCGCTGAGCGTTTAAGGACGTTTTTGTTCCTTTTTGAAAAAAGGAA
>JBJERT010000167.1:3313-5944 GCA_051882435.1 Faecalibacterium sp. | reverse complement strand
AAAAGCCTGCGGACTTGCAGCGATAGGATTACTGGATGTAGTTGACGGTGACCAGGTCGCTGACGGTGGGCTTGACGCTGTCGTCAGAGCTGTTGTCCACGACGATCTCGCCGGAAGCGATCTTAGCCTTGACTGCCTCGTACTCGTCGACGGTGAAGGTCTTGAAGTTCCAGCTGTCGGCCTCGGTGGGGATGCCGACGAAGTCGCCTTCCTCCAGACCGAAGTTGCCAGCGGTCGCCGCGATGGTGCTCCACTCGCCCGCGTCGATATCGGTCAGAGCAGCGCCCACAGCCTCGGACAGGCCCTTCATCGCGGAGGTGATGAACGGGTTGTAAGCATAAGAGCCGTCCGCCACACCGTTGACGCCCAGATAGTTCTGGTCAACGTCGACGCCGATGACATAGCCGTTGTTCTTCAGAGCAGCCTCAACCGCGGAGGTGTAGATGCCGCCGCCGCAGGCAAAGACGACCTGAGTGCCGTTGGAGTACCAGCCCTCCATACGGGAGGTGATGTTGGCGTCGCCGTAGAACTGGCCGCCGTAGAAATAGTTGACCTCGACCTTGTTGCCCAGCTCCTGCGCTGCGGCGTCGATGCCCTGAATGTAGCCGTAGCCGTAACGGATAACGGCGGGGACCGCCATGCCGCCCAGGAAGCCCAGCTTGGTCCAGCCGTCCTTCGCAATGGCGTAGCCTGCCAGATAGCCTGCCTGCTCCTCCTTGAAGGCGATGCAGTAGCAGTTTGCGGGCATGGTATCGGTGCCGATATCGCCCAGCGTCACGTCGATGGCCAGGAACTTGGTGTCCGGGTACTGCTCGGCAGCCCAGGCCAGAGAAGCGCCATACAGGAAGCCGACGCAGACGACCACGTCAGCGCCATCATTGACGGCCTGACGGATCATGGTCTCGCGGTCCTCATCGGAAGCATCTGCCTCGGGGATGTAATACTGGCAGTTGTCGCCCATGTAGCCCTCGACGGCCTGCCAGCAAGCCTGGTTGAAGCTCTCATCATCGATGGTGCCGGTATCGCAGCACAGAGCGACCTTTGCGATCTTGGCTGCATCCTCAGAAGCGGCAGCGGAGCCAGCCGCGGAAGAAGCGGTAGAAGTGGAAGCGCTGGAGGAAGAACCGCCGCAGGCGGTCAGAGCAGCAGCGGCAGCAGCGGCGCCAGCCACAGCCATAAACTTACGACGAGAAATCATCTGCATAATAAAATCTCTCCTTTATGTTTGGTAGATATCAGAAACATTTTCAAGTGTAACGTGCGCCAGCGCACACATTTACAGTTTAAGTATAGCGGGAATCTATGTCCATTGCAAGGCGATTCCGATTACAAATTCTTTACAATCCGCCCATGCGGCCCCCTCTTGTTCCCGCCTGTTCCGGGTCACTCCGCCCGGTTCCCGGCCACGTTGCGCGGCCCAAAACCGAAAGGCAGCAGCTCGTCCAGACTGCGCTCGATAAAGTCCTCGGGTGTCCGGGCCATGATCACGTTCAGGTCCGGGCCGCAGAACTCAAACAGCGCCTGCCGGCAGACGCCGCAGGGCGCCGTGACCAATGTATTCACCTCGCCGCGGCGGGCGCCTACCACGGCGATATCCGTGAACCGGGTCACGCCCTCGCTCACCGCCTTGAACAGAGCGGTGCGCTCGGCGCAGTTCGTGGGCGTAAAGGCCGCGTTCTCGATATTGCAGCCGGTATAGACCCGACCATCCTCGGCCCGGAGCGCAGCGCCCACCAGAAAATCGCTGTAGGGGGCGACCGCCCGTTCCCGCGCTGCCAGCGCCGCGCGGATCAGCTCCTGCTTTTGCTCTTTCGTCAACTGCGTCATAAAAAGAAGCCTCCTTTCCAAGGGGTAAAAAACAGCGCGGCCACTCCCGCCGGGAAGCAGGGGGCCGCGCTGCGCTGTTTTCGGTCAGTATTCCGCGCCCAGAGCGACCTTCATCATATCGGTAAAGCTCTTCTGACGCTGCTCGGCGGTGGTGATCTCCGGGGAAATGAAGCTGTCCGAGATGGTCAGCAGGCAGGCCGCGCGCTTGCCCAGCACTTTGGCATTGGCGAACAGCGCAAAGCTCTCCATCTCCACGCAGACGCAGCCGCGCTCATCCCGCAGCGCTTCCCAATAGCTGGGCTTCGCGTCGGAAGGCTGGCGGTAGAACACATCCGAGGAGTGGACATTGCCCTCGATGAGGCAGATGCCCTGTTTCGCGGCCGAGGCGCGCAGAAGGTCGTTCAGCTCCTGGCTGGGCAGGGTGATATCGCCCTCGAAGCCGCTCTGGACGCGGGCATAGTTGGACTCGCTCACCGCGCCGGAGGCCAGCACGACGTCGAACAGCTTTGCCTTGTCGGTATAGCTGCCGGCCGAGCCGATGCGGACGATGTTCTCCACATCGTAGAACTTGAACAGTTCATAGGAATAGATGCCGATGGAGGGCATCCCCATGCCGCTGCCCATCACGCTGATGGGGCGGCCCTGGAAGGTGCCGGTAAAGCCCAGCATCCCGCGCACACCGGTCACCTGACGGACATCCTGCAAAAAGTTTCTGGCGATAAACTCCGCGCGCAGCGGGTCGCCGGGCATCAGGACCGTTTTGGCGAAATCGCCGCGTTCTGCGCTGATATGAGGGGTAGACAT
>JBJERT010000167.1:0-3213 GCA_051882435.1 Faecalibacterium sp. | reverse complement strand
TCATAAACGTTCTGTGCCGTGACGCGGCGCACACCCGGGGAACCCTCCTGAAGGACCTTGGTCGTGCCCACTGTATAGTCGCTGGAGCGTGTGGTCTCGGTCCCGAAGGGGATCTCCTCGTCCCAGCTCACAGTCCGGGTGAGGCGGACCTCCAGCAGGGCCTCCTCCTTGGTCACGATCAGCTCATCGCCGGGGAAGATGGCGGACTGCACCGACAGCCCGATCTCCGTATTCAGCGCGCACAGCTCTTTGACCGTCAGGCCGTTTTTGGAGGCGATCAGGCTGATGCTGTCGCCCTCGACGACGGTATAGATCTTCTGTGCCTGCTGCACACCGGCGAGCATCTGCTCGATCTCGCCTTCATCCTGAAAGCTCTCGTTGAAATAAATGCCGTTTTCCAGCGTGACTTCTTTGTTGAATCCGACCCGGAGGCTGGTGTCCTCAGGGTCCTCATAGGGAGAAAGCATACTGTCCAGATATCTGCGCAGGCTGCTGCCGTCGGCGCAGACCGCTACCAGCTCATCGTCCAGATAGAGGGCGGTGCCCTCGCTGATCTCGTCGCTGGAGGAGCGGAGGATGGCGTTGGCCATCTCGTTCTCGTCCATCACGTCGCCCGAGATCGCCACAGCATAGGACGGCTCCACCGTCCATTCGGTCTTGTCGGTACCGGCGTAGCTGATACGGGTCTGGACAGCCTCCCGCGCAGAGTTGAATACCTCCTCGTTCTCCACATAGCCCACCGTCTCGCCGTTGACCTGTACGCCCAGCACATAGGGCTGGCCCACCGTGAAGCGGACCACCGTGACCATCACGCACACCGCGCCCAGCGGAAGAAGATAAGCGATCATCCGCGGCAGAAGGGCCAGATTGGCCCGCACACCGTGGGAGATGTACTGTGTGCTGTCCCGCAGCGCAGCGGAAAAGCCGTTTTCCTTTCGGATGTGGTGCGCCCGCACCAGCAGATTGCGTATGCCGAGACAAAAGACCACCAGCGGGCCGAACAGGTCCTGCACGACCTGCGCCGCGCCGGGGAAAGCCGTGACCGCCAGCTCATGCAGCGCTGCGCGGAGCCAGCGGACCGCGCCCAGAGCCGCCCACCGGAGGCTGCGGCCGATGCGCACAAAGGCATATTCTGCCCCAAAACCCAGTGCGTACAGCAGCTCGCCAAGCTGATAGGTCAGCGAATTCTGCCGCAGCGCGCGGAACAGTGCCTCCATGCCATGCTGGGTGCGGCGGCTCATCCGGTGCCGCTGCAGCAGGCCGATGCACTGGAGCTGCGCCCAGAGGGAACGCAGCTTTTCCCCGCGCCGGATCGGCGGCTTGGGAGCCTCCGGCCCGGACTGCGGCTGTCTGGTTTTTTCGTCGATCAAAGGGGTTGCTCCTTCCTGGCTGCTCTGGGACGAAACGTTTCCCGGGGCCGCAGCTCATGCGGCCCTTTCTGGCGGCACACAGCCCCGCCCGGCCCGCCGTTCCCGGCGTAATGAGAAGTGCTTTTCGTTTCGTATCGCAGCAAATTTCCAAAAACGCGGCGCTCAGCGCCCCGGAAGTTTTGTTTTTTCCTATTTTATATTATACACCCGGATGGTGCCGAAACAAGCTCTGTCACAAAATTTGGACGGAGCTTTCACGGACTTTTCACGAAAACAGCGCCTGGATGTCCGGCGGGAGCGGGCTTTCGACCGTGATGGCCCTCAGCTCCAACGGGACAGAAATGCAAAAACCGTCCGTTTTTGGGGAACCTTCCGGCAGGTGGAAGGTCTGCCGCGTACAGTGCAGCGCCTGCCGCCCGATGCGCGCCCGGCTGCCGCCATAGAGGTCGTCCCCGGCCAGCGGATGGCCGATCGACGCGAAGTGTACCCGGATCTGATGGGTGCGCCCCGTGACCGGCACACAGGCCGCAAGGCTCAGGCCGTCCTGCGCCTTTATTATGGTATACTCGGTGCGGCTGGGCTTGCCCTCGGGCGTCACGCAGCGCCCGATGATGCTGTCGCCGCGGCGGCCAATGGGCGCGTCGATGACGCCCGGCCCCAGCGGCAGCTCTCCCTCGACCACGGCATAATACAGCTTCTGGACGTGCTGCGCCAGCAGCGCCGCGGAATAAGCGTTCTTTGCCGCCAGCACCAGCCCGCTGGTGTCCCGGTCGATGCGGTTCACGGGCCGGAAGATCGGGCTTTCGCCCCGGGCCGCAGCCCAAGCCGCATAGCCGTTGGCCAGCGTACCGTCCGGCGCGTTCAGCGTGGGGTGGACCGCCAGATGGGCGGGCTTGTCCAGCACCACCGCGAAAGCGTCCTCATACACGACCCGCACCGGCAGCTCCGGCTGGGGACGCACACCCTCGTCCTCCGGCGGCAAGTCGAAGGAGATCGTTTGCCCGGGAAATACCCGCGCGTTCGCCAGCACGGGCCGCCCATCGGCAAAAAAGCCGCCGCCGCGGAACTTGACCGCGCGGGACAGGTCCGTAGAAACCGCACACTGACGCAGAAAATTCCGCAGGAGGACCCCATGCTGATACTGGGGCACATCGGGGACCGGGAAATACAGCCGCATGGACGCTCCTTTCTGCGGGGGGACGACGACGGGGTTTTTGTTCCTTTTTCGAGAAAAAGGAACCGAAAAAGCTTTTCAGTCGCAAAACGCATTCGCGTTTTGCAGAAGGGTTTGATGGGAGCCGGTAGTTGGGCGGGCACCTTTTGCGCGCTCCCGCGCGCGGGGGCTGCGCCCCGCACCGGCTGCCGACGATGGAAAACAGAAACAGTATACCAGAATTTCGTTCCGCTTGCAAATCCCGTTCGTTTGTGATATCATGGACAATGGAAAACGAGTGGAACATACGGCGGCGGGGCGGCTTGACCGCTCTGAGGAAAGTCCGGGCCTCACAGAGCACGGTAACTGCTAACGGCAGCCGGGGGTGACCCCAGGGAAAGTGCAACAGAAAACAAACCGCCGCAGCAATGCGGTAAGGATGAAACGGCGAGGCAAGAGCTCACCAGCGCATGGGTGACCATGCGGCTTTGTAAACCCTACCGGAAGCAACGCCTATATGGGACGTACAGCGCTGCTCGCGTGTCCCGAAGGCGGCACGAGCCCGTCAGCAATGGCGGGCCTAGACAGATCGTCGTTTAATACAGAACCCGGCTTACGGTCTATCTCGTTTTCCTTTTTTGTGAGAGCTGCGCTGTCTGCCGCAAGGCGGGCGGCGTTTTTGTTTTGTCC
>JBJERT010000166.1:0-6019 GCA_051882435.1 Faecalibacterium sp. | reverse complement strand
CCCCAACGGAGAACCTGTCTGATATGAAATCTTTCAACACGGTGCTGTGCGCCGTTGCGCTGGTGGTATGTGCCGTGCTGGCGGTGCCCTGTGCGTCGGCCGCGGCGCCCGGCGTTCCCAATACGGAAGCATACTGTATCATCGACGCCGACACCGGGCTGGTGCTGGCGCAGAAAAACATGGACAAGGAGCTGCACCCGGCCTCTATCACCAAGGTGATGACGCTGGGACTGGCCTGCGAAAAGGCACAGGGCCAATGGGACGGCGTGAGCCTGACCGTGACCCACGAGGACGTGTATTCCCTTGCGGGGACGGATTCCAGCCACATCGCGCTGCAGGAAGGCGAACAAGTGCCGCTGACGGACGCGCTGTATGCCACCATGATGGCCAGCGCCAACGACGGCGCGAATCTGCTGGCCGAATACTTTGGCGGCGGCACCATCGCCGACGGCGTGGCCGTCATGAACGCGCAGGTGGAGGAGCTGGGGCTGAAGCATACCCACTTTGCCAACCCTCACGGCATCAGCAGTCAGGACCACTACACGAGCTGCTACGATATGGCGCAGATCCTGCGCTGGGCGCTGGAGCAGCCGGGCTTCGAGACCCTGTTCACCCGCAACGAAATGTATATCATGAAGCCCACCAATGTCCAGCCCGTGACCCGCTATTTCTCCCAGCAGGACCTGATGCGGGTCGGTTCCAGCCGGTACCATATCGCTTCCATCCGTGGCTCCAAGATCGGCTACACCAATATCGCGCGGTACAGCTATGTCTGCCTTGCCGAGCAGAACGGGGTGCGCCTGATCTGTGTCACGATGCAGAGCAACCTGAAAACCGACAAGTACAACGACGTGCGCACGCTGCTGGACTATGCGTTTTCCAACTGGACCCACTACACCGACCTGCCCGCCGGGAGCGTGAGCGCTCCGCTGGCGGTGGCGGGCGGCGGCGCGGAGCTGGGGACCGTGACCGTGTCCGACCCCGGCGTGACGCTCCTGCTGGCGGAAGGTCTGACCGCGCAGGATGTGGAGGTCACGCTGGAGCTGCCGGAACGCTACACGCTGGGCGAGGACGTCGAGGTCTGCGCGGTGTATACGGTCCGCGGCGGCGACCGGCAGGAGACGGCCGCGGTGCGGGTCCCGGCGGTGCTGGACGGGCTGGACGCCCTGCTGGCGCAGTGCGCGGGAACGGTCTTGGAGAGCGCTCAGGACGTGGAGCCGCGGAAAAGCCTGCTTGTTCCGGCGCTGGCCGTGCTGGGCGCGGCGGGAGCTGTGGCGGTGGGCACCGCGCTGGTGCTGCGCCAGCGCCAGGAGCGCCGCGCGCGCAGGAAGGCCCGCCGCCGCTCCTGACCCTGAATCGAACAGAAGTTACAAACCATAAGAGAGGAAGAAACAACTATGGGCAAGTTCACCTTTACGCAGACGGAGATCCCGGGCGTGGTCATCATTGAGCCGCAGGTGTTCGGCGACGACCGCGGCTATTTCATGGAGACGTACCAGAAAGACCAGTTCGCGGCCGCGGGCATCGACCGGGAGTTCGTGCAGGACAACGAGAGCCGCTCGTCCCGGGGCGTGCTGCGGGGTCTGCATTTCCAGAAGGACCACACGCAGGGCAAGCTGGTGCGCGTGACCCGGGGCGAGGTGTTCGACGTGGCGGTGGACTGCCGCCCCCACAGCGCCACCTTTGGCAAATGGGTGGGCGTGACCCTTTCGGACGAGAACAAAAAGATGTTCTATATCCCGGAGGGCTTTGCGCATGGATTCCTCGTGCTGAGCGAGGTGGCGGAGTTCTGCTACAAGTGTACGGACGTCTACGACCCCACCTCGGAGGGCGGCATCCCCTATGACGACCCCACCGTCAACGTCCAGTGGCCGGACTGCGGCTGTGAGCACAAGACCAGCGCCAAGGACAAGCTGCACGAGCCGTTCGCCGCGCAGAAGTTCGAGTTCTTTGAAAAGTGGTGACGGCTGTGGCAAAGCTGAAAGGAATGTGGAACGGCTTCTGGCGCTACCGCTATCTGCTGTGGAACCTCGTGAGCCGGGACTTCAAGCTCAAATACCGCCGCAGTGTGCTGGGCGTGGTGTGGAGCGTACTCAATCCGCTGCTGATGTGTCTGGTGTACTGGGCGGTGTTCAGCAGCCTGATGGATATGCGCGGCAGCGGCATCGACAACTTTCCCGTGTTCCTGATGTGCGGCCAGCTGCTGTTCAACTTTTTCAATGAGGCGACCTCCTCCAGCATGAGCAGCGTGCTCAGCGCCGCCCCGCTGCTGAAAAAGGTCTATATCCCCAAGTATATTTTTCCTTTGGAAAAATGCTGCTTTGCCATGGTGAACTGCGTGTTCAGCTTCGTGGCGCTGCTGCTGGTGATGATCTTCACGGGCAGCGCGTTCCACCTGACGCTGTTCGAGGCGCTGTATCCGCTGGTGATGCTGTTCTTTTTCAGCCTGGGCGCGGGGATGTTCCTGGCGGCGGCAACGGTCTTTTTCCGCGATATCATGCACATCTGGAGCGTGTTCATCACGGCGCTGCTGTACTTTTCCGCCATTTTCTACGACCCCGCGCAGATGACCTTCACCCTGGGCGGGTTCAATATGCAGCAGGTCATCGCGCTGAACCCCATCTACTGGTATATCACAGGCTTCCGCCGCACGGTGATGTGGGGCATCCCGCTGGACCGGAACATGTTCCTGGTCTGCGGCGGCTGCGCGGTGCTTTCGATGCTGGTCGGCGTGTGGACCTTCCGCAAAACACAGGACCGCTTCGTGCTGCATATCTGAGAGAGAGGGGGCAGAAGGATGGAACCGATCATTCGCGTGGACAATGTCTCGATGTGCTTCAATCTCTCCACCGAAAAGCACGAGAGCCTCAAGGAGTATCTGCTGGCCATGGTGCAGGGCCGTCTGCACTATGATGAATTTTACGCCCTGCGGGATGTCAACCTCGAGATCATGCCCGGCGATTTCTACGGCCTTGTGGGTCTGAACGGCTCGGGCAAGTCGACCCTGCTCAAGACCATCGCGGGGGTCTACAAGCCCACCCGGGGCCGGGTAACGGTGCGGGGCAGCATCGCGCCGCTCATCGAGCTGGGCGCGGGCTTCGATATGGACCTGACCGCCCGGGAGAACATCTACCTCAACGGCACGGTGCTGGGCTTCTCGCCCAAGTATCTGGATGAGAAATTCAGCGAGATCGTGGAGTTCAGCGAGCTTCAGAATTTTCTGGATGTCCCGCTGAAGAACTATTCCTCCGGCATGGTGGCGCGCATCGGCTTTGCCATTGCCACCATCACCAAGCCGGATATCCTCATCGCCGACGAGGTGCTGTCGGTGGGCGATTTCCTGTTCCAGCAGAAATGCGAAAAGCGCATGCAGGAGCTGATGGCAGGCGGCACCACGGTCATACTGGTCTCGCACTCCATCGAGCAGATCGAGCGCATGTGCACCAAGGTGGCCTGGCTGAGCCACGGCCGCCTCAAAATGAACGGCGATACCCAGACGGTGTGCAGCGCCTATAAAGCCGTACACCGGGGCGAGGCGTGAACCATGGGGCAGCGATGGAAACGTGCCCGGGAGCTGGCGGGCTATGCGGTCCAGCTCGCAAAAGAGGAGGGCGTGGGCACCATGGCCGTGCGCGGCGCGGGATTCGTCCGGCGGCGCTTCTTTGGCAAGCGGGCGCGCTATCTGCCCTCGAAAAAGGTGCTGGAGGCGCAGCGCGCCGAAATGGCCGGGCGCACGGCGCAGAGCTGCGGCCTGCCGGTCATCAGCATCCTGACCCCGCTGTATAATACCCCGGAAAAATACCTCCGGGAGTTTCTGGATTCCTTTGTGGGGCAGACGGCTCCCAACGGCCAGCTCTGCCTCGCGGACGCCTCCGACGAGGCGCACGGGCAGGTAGGGGACATCGTTCGGGAATATCAGAAGGAAAATAAACGGATCGTATATAAAAAGATCGAGAATCGGGGCATTGCGGCGAACACAAACGCCGCGGCAGCGCTGGCGACGGGCGAATATCTGGCGCTGGCCGACCACGACGATGTGCTGGCGCCCCACGCGCTCTATACCATGGGCAAGGCCATCCTTCTGCTGCGCGCGCAGGGCCGGCCCGACGGCTTTTTGTACAGCGACGAGGCGCTGTTCTCCCGGAGCATCCGCCGCGCCGGGCCTGCGCATTTCAAGCCGGACTACGCCCCGGATTATCTGCTCTGCTGCAACTATCTGTGCCACCTTGCGGTGTTCCGCCGCTCGCTGTATGAACAGGTGGGCGGCGAGCGCCCGGAGTGCGACGGAAGTCAGGACCATGACCTGTTCCTGCGCCTCATCGAGCGGGTGGGCGGCGCGGCCCATGTGCCGCAGGTGCTCTATTACTGGCGGGTGCATTCCGGTTCGACCTCCGGCGGCACCGGGGCAAAGCCCTATGTGGCCGAGGCGGCCAAAAAGGCGCTGCGGGAGCATCTGGCCCGCACCGGCCGGTCCGGCACGGTGGAGGATGGACGGTTTCCCAGCACCTATCGCGTCCGCTGGGACATCCAGGGCAGCCCGAAGGTCAGCATCCTGATCCCCAACAAAGACCATGCCGACGACCTGGAAAAATGCCTTTACAGCATCTATCGCCGCACCGAGTGGGAAAATTATGAGGTCATCGTCATCGAGAACAATTCCTCAGACCCCGCTACGTTCGATTACTACGAAAAGGCGAAGCGGCGCTACGACGGCCTGCGGATTGTGACCTGGCCGGAAAAGGGGTTCAACTTCTCCGCCATCAACAATTATGGTCGGCGCGCGGCAGACGGGGACTATCTGCTGCTGCTCAATAATGACGTCGAGGTCCTCAACGGCGATTGGCTCACCGAGCTGCTGCGCCAGTGTGCCCACCCGGGCGGCGCGGCGGTCTGCGGCGCGATGCTCTACTACCCCGACGATACGATCCAGCACGCAGGCGTCGTCACGGGGCTGGGGGGATACGCGGGCCACAGCCACAAGTATCAGCGGCGCGGCGGCAGCGGGTATCTGTTCCGTGCGGCGACCGTGCAGGATGTTTCCGCGGTGACGGGGGCCTGCCTGCTGGTCCGGGCCGACGTCTGGGACGAAGTGGGCGGGCTGGATGAGCAGTTTGCCGTGGCGTTCAATGATGTGGACTTCTGTCTGCGGGTGCGGGATGCGGGCTATCGCATCGCATGGACGCCCTACGCCGAGCTGTATCACTACGAGAGCCGGAGCCGCGGCGGCGACGAAAAGGACCCCGCCAAGGCGGCGCGCTTCGCCCGCGAGCAAAAGCGCCTGTATGCCGTCCACGGCAGGGAGAATATTTTGGATGACCCCTATTATAATCCCAATCTGACCCGCGACCGGGAGGATTTTTCGGAGAGCGACGACCTGCGCGGGCTGAAGGAAGGGCGCGTGTCCGTGCGCTTTCTTCCGGCACAGGGCGCGGCAAGGAGGAGTGCGCAATGAACGTCAAGGGACATTTTCAGACCATTACCCGCCACAAGCTGCTGGTGATGAAGTATTGCTTTGAGTGCGGCCTGTATGCTCAGGGCCTCGCCCACGACCTGAGCAAGTACAGCCCCACCGAGTTCATACCGGGCTGCATCTATTATCAGGGCGACCACAGCCCCAATGAGGCCGAGCGCGCCGACAAAGGGTACACTTCGGCGTGGCTCCACCACAAAGGGCGCAACAAGCATCATCTCGAATATTGGATCGACTACGGCAACACCAAGTCCGGTCTTGAGGGCATGAAGATGCCGCTGCGCTACGTCTGCGAGATGGTCTGTGACCGCGTGGCCGCCAGCCAGATCTATCTGGGCGACAAGTACACGGATGCCGCGGCCTGGCAGTATTACGAGCGCAGCCGCGACCATTACATGCTCCACCCCGAGACCCGCGCACTGCTGGAAAAGCTGCTGCTCATGGTCAAGGAAAAAGGCCGCGAGCGCACCTTTGCCTACATCCGCGCCATGCTGGGCGTGACGAACGATTACTGATACATGACAGCGCCCCGGGGGTGTTCCCGGGGCG
>JBJERT010000165.1:0-6156 GCA_051882435.1 Faecalibacterium sp. | reverse complement strand
TTCCTTTTTCTCGAAAAAGGAACAAAAACCCCCGTTCCCCTCGCGTTCCCTTTTATTCTTCCCAGATAGCCGTCGCGCCGCAGGGCACGACGCCGCCGGTGGCCGAGACCGGAAGGCCGATCTCATCACAGGAGGTTTTGCCGCCGAATTTCGGCACCAGCGTGGTCTTGAGCATATATTCCATGACGGCGGGCGAGAGGCCGGTGGTATAGCTGTTGACCGCGAAAAAGAGCGGCGCATCGCTCAGCACGCCCTCGCACTGGGTCAGGAGGTCATAGATGCAGTCCTCCAGCTTCCAGATCTCGCCGCCGGGGCCGCGGCCATAGCTGGGCGGGTCCATGATAATACCATCGTAGGTATTGCCGCGGCGCTTTTCCCGCGCCACGAATTTGGAGCAGTCGTCCACCAGCCAGCGGATGGGCCTGTCCGACAGGCCGCTGGCCGCGGCGTTGTCCTTGCCCCACTGGACGATGCCCTTGGAGGCGTCCACATGGCAGACCGATGCCCCCGCGGCCGCGCAGGCCAGCGTCGCGCCGCCGGTATAGCCGAACAGGTTCAGCACCCGGATGGGCCGGCCCGCGGCGCGGATCTTTTGGGCGTACCACGCCCAGTTGACCGCCTGTTCGGGGAACACGCCGGTATGCTTGAAGCCGGTGGGGCTGACGATCAGCGTGAGGCGGTCGTTGCCTTCGCCGCAGGTGATCTTCCACTTTTCGGGCAGGCGGCGGCGGTACTCCCACTCTCCCCCGCCCTGGCTGGAGCGGTGATAGACCGCGTCCGCTTTTGCCCAGAGCGGGCTTTGGGGCGGGGTCTTCCACACCACCTGCGGGTCCGGGCGGACCAGCAGCGTCTCGCCCCAGCGCTCCAGCCGGTTGCCGCCGGTGGCATCCAGCAGCTCATAATCCTTCCATGTATCTGCGGGGCGCATAGGTGTTCTCCTTTCTCTGCTTTCCGGTCACTGGCCGAGGATGCGCTGCTCGATCTTTTTGACGATGCGCTGAGCGCAGCGGTCGATGGCTTCCAGGTCCTGGCCCTCCACCATCACGCGGATCTTCGGCTCGGTGCCCGAGACGCGCACCAGCACACGGCCCATGCCCATGAGCTTCTGCTGCTCATTTTCGATGAATCCGGCCAGCACCTCGTCCTCTTTGTAGGCATTCTTCTGGGCGGTGTTGGCGGTCACATTGACCAGCACCTGCGGATACTGGGCGTATACGCTGTTCAGCTCGCTCATCTTTTTGCCGCTCTGGGCCAGCAGCTTGAGCAGCTTGCCCGCGGTCAGCTCACCGTCGCCGGTGGTGGCGTGGTGCAGCAGGATGACGTGGCCGCTCTGCTCGCCGCCGATGCTGTAACCGTTCTCCCGCATATTCTCCAGCACATAGCGGTCGCCCACGGCGGTGCGCTCGGTGCGGATGCCCTGCGCTTCCATATATTTCATAAAGCCGAGGTTGGACATGACCGTTACGACAGCGGTGTCGCCGTCCAGCGTGCCCTCCTGCTTCATCGCCTGCGCCAGCAGCGCGATGATCTTGTCGCCGTCGATCTCCTGTCCTTTTTCGTCGCAGGCAAGGCAGCGGTCCGCGTCGCCGTCAAAGGCGATACCGCAGTCAAAGCCGCCCTCCACCACCGCGCGGGAAAGGTTATCCAGATGGGTGCTGCCCACGCCGCGGTTGATGTTCCTGCCGTCGGGAGACACGCCGAGGAAGGTGCAGTCCGCGCCCAGCCGGGGGAACAGGAGCTTTGCCACCTCGGCGGACGCGCCGTTGGCGCAGTCGATGCAGACCCGCAGGCCGGTCAGGTCGCCATGGATGGCCTCATACAGGTGGTCCGCGTAGTCCCACAGTCCGTCGGCGCGCACCGACACCCGCCCGATGTCCTCGCCGGTGGCGAGAGCGATATTTTTACAGTCATTGTCGATGTGGGCTTCGATCTGGTTTTCCACTTCGTCGGGCAGCTTGTAGCCGGTGCCCGCAAAGATCTTGATGCCGTTAAATTCCATCGGGTTATGCGACGCGGAAATGACGATGCCCGCGTCCGCGTTGTACTTGCCCACCAGATAGGCCACGGCGGGGGTGGGCAGCACACCCAGACTTTCCACGTCCGCGCCCACGCTGCACAGACCCGCGGTCAGCGCGGCCTCCAGCATATCGCCGGACTGGCGGGTGTCCTTGCCGATGAGGATGCGGGGCCGGTGGCCGAGGCTGCCGGTCAGCACCGCGGCCGCGCCGCGGCCGATCTTCATAGCCAGCTCACAGGTCAGATCGACGCCCGCCACACCGCGCACGCCGTCCGTTCCAAAATACTTTCCCATAAAATGCCTTCCTTCTGTCGAAGTGTTTCTATCGTTGTATGGCGCAGGGCCGCGGTTCAGAACAGGCTCTGCTGGCCGTTGTCCTCGGGGCTGCCGCTCAGCAGCTCGGGGGCCTTCATGCCCAGATGCTCATAGGCCAGCCGGGTCGCGCACCGCCCGCGGGGGGTGCGGGTCAGGAAGCCCATCTGCATCAGGTACGGCTCACAGAGGTCCTCCAGCGTGACCGCCTCCTCGCCGAGCGCCGCGGCCAGCGTTTCCAGTCCCACAGGGCCGCCGTTGTACATCTCGATGATGGCGCGCAGCAGGCTGCGGTCCAGCTCATCCAGACCCAGCGCGTCCACGTCCATCCGTTTCAGGCTCATCAGCGCCACTTCCTGATCCACGATGCCGTCACCCAGCACGGTGGCAAAGTCGCGGACACGCTTCAAAAAGCGGTTGGCCACGCGGGGCGTGCCGCGGCTGCACTTGGCCAGCTCATAGGCGCCCTCCGGCGTGATGGGCTGATCCAGGATGCCCGCCGAGCGCTGGATGATGCGGGACAGCTCATCGGGGCTGTACAGCTCCAGCTTGAGCAGCACGCCGAAGCGGTCCCGCAGGGGGCCGGTGATCTGGCCCGCGCGGGTGGTCGCGCCCACAAGGGTGAAGCGCGGCAGATTGATGCGGATGCTCTGGGCGCTGGGGCCTTTGCCGATCATGATATCCAGCGCGAAATCCTCCAGCGCCGGATACAGGACCTCCTCCACCTGACGGGACAGGCGGTGGATCTCGTCGATAAACAGCACATCGCCTTCCTGAAGATTGGTGAGCAGGGCCGCAAGGTCGCCGGGCTTCTCGATGGCCGGGCCGCTGGTGATGCGGATCTGGACCCCCATCTCGTTGGCGATGATGCCCGCGAGGGTGGTCTTGCCCAGGCCCGGCGGGCCGTAGAGCAGGATATGGTCCATCGGCTCGCCCCGGCGGCGGGCCGCTTCCAGATAAATTTTCAGGTTCTGCTTGGCTTTTTCCTGCCCGATGTAATCCTCCAGCCGCTGGGGGCGGAGGGTATTTTCCTCGGTATCTGCGCCGGTCAGACCGGGCTGCATCATTTTTGCGCCGTAGAGCGCGGCTTCGTCCTTCATGCGTTACCTCCTGCCTGCCATGCCCCGCAGAGCCTGCTTGATGATCTCCTCCACGGGCAGCGCCGGGTCGATCTTGGCCACCGCCAGGGCGGCCTCGCTCTGGCTGTAGCCCAGCGAGACCAGCGCGGCAATGGCCTGCCCGCTGCCCTGCGCGGCCGGGGCCGAAACCGCGCCCGCCACATCCTCCAGCGAGATGCCCTCGGCAAAGCCCTTGCCGACCTTGTCCTTCAATTCCAGCGTGATGCGCTGCGCCAGCTTGGGGCCTACGCCGGAAGCCGCCTTGAAGGCTTTATAGTCTCCGGCCGAGATGGCCAGCGCCACCCGTTCCGGCTCCATGACGCTCAGGATGGCAAGGCCGACCTTCGGCCCCACGCCCGACACGCCCGTGAGCATCTCGAAACAGGACTGCTGCTGCTCGGTGGCAAAACCATACAGGCTGATGTCATTCTCGGTCACGCTCATCACCGTGTAGAGGGTCGCCTCGCCCCCCACGCCGGGCAGCGCCCCGGCCACGCTGGCCGGACACTGGACGAAATAGCCCACGCCGCCGCAGCTCACCACCACGGCGTTCAGGCTTTTTTTCACGATCTTTCCGCTCAGGCAGTAGATCATAACGCGAGCCTCCCTGTCAGATCGGCCCCACGCCGCGCGGGGTGAGGCGGTTGAGTTGATTTCCGCTGGTGTGGCAGAAGGTGATCGCCATTGCCAGCGCGTCGGCGGTGTCGTCCGGCTTCGGGATGGCGGGCAGATGCAGCAGGATGCGGGTCATCTCCTGCACCTGTTTTTTCAGGGCCTTGCCATAGCCGGTCACCGCCAGCTTGACCTGCATGGGAGTGTATTCATAAATGGGCAGCCCCGCCTGCGCCGCCGCCAGCAGAATGACGCCGCGCGCCTCCGCCACGCCGATGACCGTGGTCTGGTTATGCTGATAAAACAGCTTCTCGATGGCCAGCACCTCCGGCTTTGTGCGCTGGATGACCTCCTGCACACCTCCGTAGACCTCCGCCAGCCGCCGCTCAAAGGGTACGCCCGCGTCAGTGCAGACCGCGCCGTAATCCACCGGCGCAAAGCGGTTGCCCGCAAAATCGACCACGCCCCACCCCACGATGGCATAGCCCGGGTCGATCCCCAATACTCTCATTCTGTGGGTCCTTTCTGTTAATAATCAGTTTATTATACCACAGGTGCCCGGCGGGAGCAATGGAAAAACTGTCAACTCCTGCGGCTTGGGCAGGAAACGGGGGTTTTGTTCCTTTTTTGAAAAAAAGGAACCGAAAAAACGTTTTACACGGCCCACACATGCGTGTGGGCCAGGATGATTTTTTCTTCGGGAGCAAAAAATCAGGATTTTTTGTGATTTGGGGCTTGCTTTTTGGCGCAGACTGTGCTATCATAAACGAGCTGACCTCAGCAAGATCGAATATGGACGGTTAGCTCAGCTGGTAGAGCATCTGCTTGACGTGCAGGAGGTCACAGGTTCGAGTCCTGTACCGTCCACCATTCCGTTCATACCCGGACCCGGTTCCTTGTGAAGCGGGTCCGGGTTTTTGTTTGCCGAACATTCCGGGAAAACAGATGGAAAAGCTCCTTTATGCATGAGCGGCCTGATGCCGGAGAGAGACTTCTGTCAGTTTTTCCTTGCGGGTTTGCACAAAAGAGACTATAATGGCAGCAGGATCCGGTGTTTTTGCACAGAAAAGGAGAGAGCGAAAATGATTTACCAACAGGTCCTTGAGGCAGCCAGGGGGCAGATGGGCCCCTGCAAAGTCTGCCCTGTCTGCGATGGACGTGCCTGCCGCAACACCATCCCCGGCCCGGGTGCCAAGGGTGTGGGAGATGTGGCCGTCCGCAACTATACTGCCTGGCAGAACGTGCGTGTGAATATGGATACCATCTGCGCTTGCGGTGCGCCGGACACCCATCTGGAACTGTTCGGACAGCGGTTCCGCATCCCGGTATTCGCAGGCCCCGTGGGCGCGGTGCAGCTGCATTACGGCAAGAAATTTGACGACATGCAATACAACGATATTCTGGTCCCCGCCTGCCGGGACGCGGGCATTCTGGCCTTCACGGGGGACGGGACCAACCCCGCCGTGATGGTGGCGGCATGCAAGGCGGTCAAGGCGGCGCAGGGCTTTGGCATCCCCACCGTCAAGCCCTGGGATGCCGGCACCATCGCAGAAAAGATGGCGCTGGTCCGGGACTCCGGCGCCTTTGCGGCAGCCATGGACATTGACGCCGCCGGTCTGCCCTTCCTGAAAAATCTGGATCCCCCGGCCGGCAGCAAAACCACCGAGGAGCTCAAAGAGATCATTGCAGACGCCAAAGTGCCCTTTATCATCAAGGGCATCATGACAGTGCGCGGGGCCGAGAAGGCAGTGGAGGCCGGTGCATCCGCCATTGTCGTCTCCAATCACGGCGGGCGGGTGCTGGACCAGACGCCTGCCACCGCCGAAGTTCTGCCCGAGATCGCCGCAGCGGTCAAGGGCAGATGTACCGTTCTGGTAGACGGCGGCATCCGCAGCGGTGTGGATGTCTTTAAGGCGTTGGCAATGGGTGCCGATGCGGTACTGATCGCCCGTCCTTTTGTCAATGCCGTGTACGGCGGCGGCGCAGAAGGTGTGGAGGCCTATGTGGACCGGCTGGCTGGCGAACTGGCGGATACCATGAGCATGTGCGGCGCCAGAACACTGGCAGATATCACGCCCGATCTGGTACGGGTCTTCT
>JBJERT010000164.1:0-6165 GCA_051882435.1 Faecalibacterium sp. | reverse complement strand
TGGACATGAACGACCGTCAGCTCCGCTTCATCGTGGACGGCCTGGGCGGCAAGGTCAACGGCACCCCCCGCGAGGACGGCTTTGACATCACAGTCGCCAGCGAGATCATGGCGATCTTCTGCCTGGCTACCAGCATCACCGACCTGAAGGAGCGTCTGTCCCGCATCGTATGCGCCTACACCTACGACGGCAAACCGGTCACGGCCGGTGAGATCGGCGCGGCGGGCGCCATGACCGCGCTGCTCAAGGATGCGCTGGACCCGAACCTGGTCCAGACGCTGGAGAACAACCCCGCCATCATCCATGGCGGCCCCTTCGCCAACATCGCCCACGGCTGCAACAGCGTCATGGCCACCAAGCTGAGCCTTTCGCTGGCGGATTATGTCATTACAGAGGCCGGTTTCGGTGCGGACCTCGGCGCGGAGAAGTTCCTGGACATCAAGTGCCGCTATGCGGGCATTGCACCCAGCGCCTGCGTTCTGGTGGCGACGGTGCGCGCGCTCAAGAGCCATGGCGGCGTTGCCAAGGCTGACCTGAGCCAGCCCAACCTCGCAGCGGTCCAGAAGGGCGCGGCCAATCTGGTGCGGCACATCGACAATCTGAAAAACGGATTCGGCCTGCCGGTTGTGGTGGCCATCAACGCCTTCCCCACCGACACGCCGGAGGAGCAGGCCTATGTTGAGCAGGTCTGCGCCGAGCAGGGTGTGCCCTGCGTGCTGAGCGAGGTCTTTGCCAAGGGCGGCGAAGGCGGCAAGGCTCTGGCGGAAAAGGTGCTGGAGGTTATGGAGGACCGGCAGATCCAGTACACCTATCCGCTGGAGATGCCTCTCAAGGAGAAGATCGAGGCTGTGGCAAAGAAGATTTACCGTGCCGACGGTGTGAATTTCAGCGCTGCTGCCTCCAAGACGCTGGCCGAGCTGACCGAGATGGGCTACGGCAACCTGCCCGTCTGCATCGCCAAAACGCAGTACAGCTTCAGCGACAACGCCAAGCTGCTGGCCGCCCCCACCGGCTTCACCATGGAAGTGCGTGAAGTGCGCCTGAGCGCGGGCGCCGGGTTCGTCGTAGTCATCTGCGGCAGCATCATGACCATGCCCGGCCTTCCCAAAAAGCCCGCGGCGGTCAACATCGACGTGGACGCCGACGGGAAGATCAGCGGACTGTTCTGAGCGAGGGTTTTTGTTCCTTTTTTGAAAAAAAGGAACCGAAAAAACTTTTTACTGGCAAAACGCATTCGCGTTTTGCAGAGGGTCTTAGAGAAACCAGGCGTTGGACGGGCATCTTTTGCGCGCTCCCGCGCGCGGTGGCTGCGCCATGTCGGCTGGAGCAGCAGCTTAAAAAACAAAGCCGGGAGAAGCTTCTCCCGGCTTTGTTTTTTAGGACGCGACATGGGTACGCAGATACTCGACCCAGGCGGTGTAGCCCTCCGGTCTCAGATGGTAGCCGTCCGGCTGGGCATATTCCTGTTTGAGGTCGCCGTTTTCATCGGCCAGAGCCTCCCACAGGTTGAGGAAATAGCAGTTTTTCTCCAGCGCGACAGCGGCCAGTTCATTGTTGATGCGGCACAGACGGTCACGGTTGAGGCCCGCATGATTTTCCTCCTTGCTGACCTCCGGGCGCACCGGCGTGATGGACTGGACATAAATATCCGCGTTTGGAAACTCCTGCGTGAGCATGTCCAGCATCAGGCGATAGTACGTCAGAAAAGAGCTGTAATCGCTGTCGCGTCCCAGAACGTTCGTGCCCAGCAGGACATAGATCAGACGTGGCTGCTGGGTGTGCAGCGCCTCCATGGGCACCTCCTGCACACCGTCCGCACGTTTGCACAAAGTCCCATTGACCACAGCATTCGGGCCGACGCCTTTATACGCACAAAAATGCGCGTTAGGCAGGCCGGTATCATAGAGCTGCATTCCCTGGGTCAGGCTGTCCCCCAGAAAGCTGGCCTGTGAGAAATAGCTGCGGTCCACTGCGGCGGAAGCGGGCACCGATACCATGCGAAAATCTGCCGCGGTGCTCCCATCCTCCATCGTCTGCACTTTGAGGCGCTGCGCGGGCACATAATTGAGCGTGTTCCAGTCGGTGCCCTGCTGCTCCTTTTGCAGGACCGTACTGACCTGCGGGCCGGTCTGTCCGGTCACACGGTGCAGGCTCTTCCACAGTGCGCTGACGGTGATCAGCAGCACCAACGTGACCAGAAGCGACGCCGTAATAAAGATCCTGCGCCACCGTTTATGCAGCACACGGCGGCGATATTCCTGATAGTCTGCCATAGGTCTCCCCCTGCTCTGCGCCCGACGGAAGCCGCCGGGCCGCCCGATGATACTTCTATTATACTGCGCAGAAAGTCGGCCTGCAACCCAGCTTCCAAAAATTCACCTTCTCACCGTATCCAAGCCGCAAATTCCCCGCCGCATCTGTGCAAATCGCTTGCATCCGACCGGTCAGGTGTGATATACTGAAAAGGAATCATTTGATAGGGAGGCTTTCACGATGCCATTTACACCGAAACTGACTTACAAAGGCAAGCCCCTCGTCCGCAAGGACAACGAGCTGTATTACGGCCGTATGACCGATCCTTATGTGCTTTATTTGCAGATCCTGACCACGACTCCGGTCGCGGGCCAGCAGGTGGCGGACAAAGTCCATCTGATGCTGCTTTCCACCGATACCTCCAAGGCCCCGCAGGAACGCATCGCCCGTCAGACCACCAAACACGGCCTGTACAATGCGCTGGATATCGGCAGCATCTGGCTGCAAAAGGCCAACGAGAACAAATAACGGCAGCTCGATACAAGAGAGACCGCTCCCGACCGGGAGCGGTCCCTCTTGTGTTTTTCATGAAACGATCACTTTTCCTCTGTGATCTCAAAGTCCAGCGGATGACCGCACTGGGGACAGGTCGGCTCCCCTTCCAGCAGCTCAGCCTCCTCGAAAACAGCGGCAGTGCCGCAGTTCGGGCAGGTGACTTCATACTTCACAGGGGCGTCCTCGGGGTCTTCGTCGGCTTCATCGTCGGCCAACGCTACCTCAAAGGTCACACCGCAGCTCGTGCAGATCGCCTCACCTGCGTCCAGGTCTCCCTCGCTGACGTAGACCGTCTCGCCGCAGTTGGGGCAGGCGACCTCATAATAGGGATCGTTGGAGTCGTCCGTGTCCATCGGCAGCTCGTCGTCCTCATCCTCGCTGTCGTCATCCTCCAGCTCTTCGTAGAGGTCGGCCTCCAGATCCTCCAGCTCGGCGCTGATATCGTTGAGCTGATCGTAGGCCTGGGTCATATCCGCGTCGATCTCTCGCACAGAGGACGCCAGCTCACACAGCAGCTCGCTCATCGCTTTGATGATCCGGCCTTCCTTGGTGCTCTCATCCACGCCCAGGCCCTCGATAAGGCCCTTCAGATAAGCGGCTTTTTCGGTCAGTTCCATATTTCTCATCCTCCCAGAGTGGTATCATTGGAAAACGACCGGGCAAACGGTAGCCCGTCGCCCGGTCGAAAGATGCAGAAAAATCAGACGCGCTCCATATACTCGCCCGTGCGGGTGTCGATGCGGATGCGGTCGCCCTCGTTGATGAACAGGGGCACACGGATCTCCGCGCCGGTCTCGACGGTAGCGGGCTTCAGGGTGTTGGTCGCGGTGTTGCCGCGCACGCCCGGCTCGGTCTGGGTGACTTCCAGCTCGATGAAGTTGGGGATCTCAACGCTGAACACCTTGCCCTTGTAGGACAGCAGCTTGCAGATTTCATTCTCCTTGCAGAACTTGAAGTTGTCCGGCACATCGCTGGCGTTGACCGGAATGTCGTCATAGGTCGAGTTATCCATAAAGTGATACAGGTCGCCGTCTGCGTAGCTGTAAGTCACTTCCTTGCGCTCGATGAAAGCCTGCGGGAACTTGGCAGTGGGGTTGTAGCTGGTCTCGACCACGGAGCCGGTGATGACGTTCTTGGTCTTGGTGCGGACAAAGGCAGCGCCCTTGCCGGGCTTGACGTGCTGGAACTCAACGACCTGAAGCACCTGGCCGTCCTGCTCAAAGGTCACGCCGTTGCGAAACTCGCCTGCAGAAATCATAGGAATTCCTCCATTAGTTTAATCTCAAATGCTTGACGCATATCTGGTTTTATTTTACCCAATCCTACGCTGTTTGGCAAGGGGTTTGGAGAAAAAAGACGATAAAAACGCGCAAAGACCCCTGCTTCGGGAGCGTGAAAGGGCGTTCAGCCCCCCTGAACAGCGGCGCGATACATCCGCTGCATGGTCTGGGCATCCTCGGCCTGGGTGCCGGCGCTCTCGCAGATGATGACCGGCGCCAGCCTCCGCTCGGCCAGCAGCTCCATCAGCGGCTGCGGCTCGGGGCCGAACTGGGTCTCCGCAAAGGTCCAGTGGCGCTTTTCGCCGCCCGCCGAGAACTCGATGCGGGAGAAGTGGACATGGAACTGCCGGGCACGGTCGTCGGCCAGACGCTCCTCCATCCGGTCCAGGATCGCGGCATAGTCCGCTTTGGACGCGATGCCGCCCAGCGTGCGGGCGTTGAGGTGGCCGAAATCGATGCAGGGCGTGACGCGCGCGTCCACCTGACACAACGCCAGCACTTCGTCCAACGTGCCCAGCTGGCCGATCTTGCCCATCGTTTCGGGGCAGAGGGTCATATCCCCAAATCCAGCCTCGTCCAGAGCCGCGACCGCGCGCCGCAGCGTGTCCAGCGCCTTTTCCAGCGCTGCCTCGCGGCTCTGCTTTCCGCAGCTCCCGGAATGGAAGATCACACGCCGCCCGCCCAGTGCCTTGCAGGCCGCACAGCTCTGGAGCAGATAGTCGATGCTCTTGAGACGCTTGTCCTCCTCCAGACTGGACATGCTGATATAATAGGGCGCGTGGACGCTGAACAGGATGCCGCGCTCTGCGGCCATCTGCGCCATCTTCTGCGCCTTTTCCTGTCCGAGGCGGACCCCGCGGCCGCACTGGTATTCAAAGGCGTCCAGCCCCATCCCAGCCGTATAAGCAGGGATATCAAGGCTGCTTTTATACCCTTGGGCGAGGAAGCTGTCGCTCTCGCCCGCCGTTCCAAAACGGATATGCCAGTCGTTCACAGCAGCTTCCCTCCCCTGTCATAATACTTCTGCCAGTAGCCTTTTTCCCATTTCCGCTTGAGCCTGACCGATGGGTCGATGTCCTCCCCCCGGGGCACCACCATAAACGCCGGGATGCCATAGAGCGCTGCCGCCATGCGGTCGGTAAAGAGCTGGTCGCCCACCATCGCCATCTGGCGGCGCGGAACGCCCAGCCGCTTCCGTGCAAGGCACAGCATCAGCGGCAGAGGCTTGGCGGAACGGCTGGTATATTCCATCTCCAGCATCCGGGCAAACGGACGGACCCGTCTGGCGCTTCCATTGGAAACGATGGTCATGCGCACACCCGCCGCTTTCATCTGCGCGAGCCATGCGGCCACCTCCGGCGGCAGCTCCTGGCTGCGGTCTGCGGTGAGCGTGTTGTCAATGTCCAGCACCAGCGCAGTGATCCCCTTCTGTGACAGAAAGACGGGGGTAATATGGGTAACATCCTGAAATACATATTCCGGGGTAACGAGCATGGGGCGTTCTCCTTCCAGACGGGGACTTCCCGGCCCGGTGCGGGCCGAGGGAAACGAAAAAGTGGGAGAACCTGTTCAGGCTCTCCCACATCGGCGTTAGCAACGCGAATGTTCTCAAAGCAACCAGTCGATTCAAGGCTTACTTGAACTTGCGCTTGCGGGCTGCTTCGGACTTCTTCTTGCGGCGAACAGACGGCTTCTCGTAAGCCTCGCGCTTACGGACCTCTGCCAGCACACCGCTGCGAGCAGTGCTGCGCTTGAAGCGACGCAGTGCGCTTTCCAGCGACTCGCCCTCTTTAACACGAATTTCCGACATCTTATTCCCTCCCTTGGACCGTGAGGCAGGAATTTCGTTGTTACATGGTAACTAACAGTAGACAGTATAGCGCATTTTCTTTTGTTCGTCAACCTTTTTTGGAAAGATTTTTGCGGAAATCTTTTTGAAAAAATAGTGAACTCCGGGCCGCGCCTGCCCGACGCCGGGCGCAGCCCCCGCGCGCGGGAGCGCGCAAACGCTGGCCGCCCAACTTCCGGCTCCAACGAAACCCTCTGCAAAACGCGAATGCGTTTTGCGACTGAAAAG
>JBJERT010000163.1:0-6185 GCA_051882435.1 Faecalibacterium sp. | reverse complement strand
AATTTGAAAAAGGCTCAAATTACTTGATCTCGACCTTAGCGCCGACATCCTCGAGCTTCTTCTTGATATCCTCAGCCTCAGCCTTGGAAGCCTTCTCCTTGACAGCCTTGGGAGCGCCGTCAACGATCGCCTTGGCCTCCTTCAGGCCCAGACCAGTGATCTCCTTGACAGCCTTGATGACCTGCATCTTGGTAGCGCCAGCCTCAGCCAGGATGACGTCGAACTCGGTCTTCTCCTCTTCCTCAGCAACAGCAGCGCCAGCAGCAGCAACGGGAGCAGCAGCAACAGCAGAAACACCGAACTCCTCGCAGTAAGCGTCGATGAGCTCCTTCAGCTCCAGAACAGACAGGCCCTTGACGGACTCGATGATGGCAGTAATCTTCTCAGAAGCCATGGTAATAACCCTCCAATATCAGTTATTTTTGTTTGTTGTCAAAAATCATGTGGTTTGCGGTTCAAGCAGCGCTCACGCAGCCATCAGGCAGCGGGGGTCTCCTGCTTGTCGACATAAGCCTGCATCGCAACGGCCAGACCAGACAGAGTGCTGGTAAGGGCGCCTGCGAACATGGACAGCATGCCTTCGCGGCCGGGCAGCTTTGCGATCGCGTTGGTCTCGGCAGCGTTCAGCACCTTGCCCTCCAGGAAGCCAGCCTTCACGACGAACTTCTTGGACTTGTCGCCATCCTGATACTTGCACAGGATGCGGGCAGCAGCCATCGGGTCCTCCTCGTGGGAGAAAGCGATCGCGGTGTCGCCCTTGAAGTTTTCGGTCAGGGCCTCAACAGCAGTACCCTTGACCGCCAGGCGCAGCATGGTGTTCTTCACGACCATATAATCAACGCCTGCCTCACGCAGCTCCTTGCGCAGCTTGGTGTCGTTCTCGACGTTGATGCCGCCGTAAGCGACGACGCAGCCGGAAACCGCACTCTCAAACTTTGCCTTCAGATCAGCGACATAAGCCTGCTTTTCCGAAAGAATCTTTGCACTGGGCATTCGGTTTCACCTCGTTTCAAAAATATCGTATCCAAAAGCCAGAGCCATGAAAAAAGCCTCTCTCCCGCGCACTGCGCCGAGAGAGAGGCATAAAGCAACTTTACGCACGTTTCTCGGCAGGCGGATACACTTTACACTGGACTCCAGCGCCTGCTGTCTTAAAAACAGCATGATTATTTTACCGCGAACGTGCGGTGTTGTCAAGTGCTTTTTCGCACTTTTTTGCGTTTTAACGCAACGCTATCCGATCAGACACCGTACTTCAGGGTATTCAGACGGATGCCAGGGCCCATGGTGGTGGCGATGGTCGCGCTCTTGAAGTAGGTGCCCTTGGCGGCGGCGGGCTTTGCCTTAGCGATAGCCTCCATCACGGTGTTCAGGTTGGTGTACAGCTTCTCCGCACCGAAAGAAGCCTTGCCCACGGGAACATGGATGATGTTCTGCTTGTCCAGACGGTACTCGATCTTACCAGCCTTGGCCTCGCTGACCGCCTTGCCCAGATCGGGGGCGACAGTGCCGGCCTTGGGGTTGGGCATCAGGCCGCGGGGGCCCAGGACCTTACCGAGACGACCGACGCGGCCCATCATATCGGGGGTGGTCACGACGACATCGAAGTCCATGAAGCCGCCGGCGATGCGGGCGATCAGCTCGTCGTCGCCCACGATATCGGCACCGGCTGCCTCAGCAGCAGCGGCAGCGGGACCCTTGGCGATAGCGCAGACGCGGACAGTCTTGCCGGTGCCGTTGGGCAGAACGACAGCGCCGCGGACCTGCTGGTCAGCGTGGCGGCCATCGACGCCCAGACGGACGTGCAGCTCGACCGTCTCGTCGAACTTGGCGGAAGCGGTCTTGCAGGCCAGCTCCAGCGCCTCGGTCACATCATACAGTTTGGAAGAATCGATCTGCTTCGCAGCATCGACATAATGCTTGCCGTGTTTCATTCTATATCCTCCTAAGTGGTCTTGCGGGCGGGGTGTTCCGCCCTCCCACGGTTCGTATCTCAGCCTTCGACGGTGACGCCCATGCTGCGGCAGGTGCCACGGATCATGCTGCATGCAGCCTCCAGAGAAGCGGCATTCAGGTCGGGCATCTTGGTCTTTGCGATCTCCTCCACCTGTGCGGCGGTCAGGGAAGCGACCTTGTCCTTATTGGGCTTGCCGGAAGCGGTGGAGATACCGGCGGCCTTCTTGATCAGAACAGCGGCCGGGGGGGTCTTGGTGATGAAGCTGAAGGAGCGGTCTGCGTACACGGTGATGACGACGGGGATGACATAACCCATCTGGTTCTTGGTACGCTCGTTGAACTCCTTGGTGAACGCCATGATGTTGACGCCCTTCTGGCCCAGGGCAGGACCAACAGGAGGAGCCGGAGTCGCCTTGCCGGCCTCGATCTGCAGCTTAATGTAGCCAGTTACTTTCTGTGCCATGATAAATGCACCTCCAAAAATCTGTGGTGAGTTGCGGCCGGAGCATCCTCCAGCCTCCCACGAGCGCGCGCCGGGGCGCACGCTCTATAAGAACCGCATGCGGTCTTACCGGAATAAACGTCTGCCGACTGATTACGGCAGCTCGACCTGCGCGATGTCCACCTCGGCGGGCGTCTCGCGGCCGAACATGTTGACCCGGAGCTTTACCTTGAAGGTCTCCGTGTCGATAGCCTCCACAAAGCCCATAAAGCCTTCCAGAGGGCCGGACGTGATCTGAACGCTGTCACCGACCTTAAATTCCACGGTCAGCGGGGCGGCCTTTTCCACGCCCATCTTCTCCACTTCCTCGGCGGTCAGGGGGACCGGCTTGGATGCGGGGCCGACGAAACCGGTGCAGCCGCGCGTGTTGCGCACGACATACCAGGTATCGTCGTTCATGACCATCTTGACCAGGACGTAGCCGGGGAACAGCTTGCGTTCCACCATGCGCTCCTTACCGTCCTTGATCTCAGGCACCATTTCGGTAGGCACCTTGATATCGCAGATCAGGTCCTGCAGGCGGCGGTTCTCCACCATGGTCTGAAGGTCTGTCGCCACCTTATTCTCGTAGCCGGAATAGGTATGCACGACATACCACAGCGCCTCGTTGGACTGTTCTTCCATTTTGGTGTACCCTCCGTTTCAAGATGTCTTATGCGCCGATGATCAGGCCGAGCAGTGCGCCGAACAGCGTGTCCAGCAGGATCATCACAACGGCGGCGATGGCCACAACCACAAGTACGACGATGGTATTGGTCCTGACGTCCTCTTTGGAGGGCCAGACCACCTTTTTCAGTTCGCCCTTGGTGTCGCGCAGGAACTTGCTCACTTTGGAAGCAAAGCCCTTGACAGCGGCCTTCATTCTGGCCACAAAGCCCGGCTTTTTCTCGGTTTTGTCTGCCATGATGCAGTCCGCCTTTCTTACTTGGTTTCGCGATGAACCGTGTGCTTCTTGCAGAAACGGCAGTACTTCTTCATCTCAAGACGCTCGGGGTTGTTCTTCTTGTTCTTCGTGGTGTTGTAGTTGCGCTGCTTGCACTCGGTGCAGGCCAGAGTGATTTTAACGGTCATTTGTTGACACCTCCATTATAACGGTCGTTTTGAACCTCCCTCGGCTTGCGGACCAGCGCCCCCGCAAAACAGGCGCACTGAATAACCCCGCAAAAGAGGTGATACTACTATACCACAGCCTTTTCCATCCGTCAAGCGGAAAATCGCCCTGTTTCTGAAATTTTTCCGCTTTTTTTGTGCAAAAAGGAGACCGCTGCACACGGCAGCGGCCTCCGGGCGCTCAGGGGATTCAGGACTGGCAGGCAGTGATGAGGCTCATCTTGTAGACCTCGTCCGCGTTGCAGCCGCGGGACAGGTCGTTGATGGGGGCGTTCAGGCCCTGCAGGATGGGGCCATAGGCCGCATAGCCGCCCAGACGCTGAGCGATCTTATAGCCGATGTTGCCCGCCTCGATGCAGGGGAAGATGAAGGTGTTGGCCTGGCCAGCGACCTTGCTGCCCTTGCACTTGGTCTTTGCGACCTCGGGAGAAACAGCAGCGTCAAACTGCAGCTCGCCGTCGATGGCCAGCTCGGGGGCCATCTCCTGCGCCTTGATGGTGGCGTCGTGGCTCAGCGCCACGGTGCCGCCCTTGCCGGAACCCTTGGTGGAGAAGCTCAGCACGGCGACCTTCGGATCGATGCCAAAGATGGCGGCAGTCTTGGCGGTCTCCACGACCACCTCGGCCAGCTTCTCGGCACCGGACAGCTTGACCTCGCCGGTAGCTTTGTCGATGGTGTCGGGGTAGTCGATGTTGACGGCACAGTCACCCATAGCGATGCGCTTCAGGCCCTCCTCGCCGCAGTCGCGGTCCAGAATGAAGCAGGAGCTGACCAGGTGCGCGCCCTTCTTGGTCTTGATGAGCTGCAGCGCGGGGCGGATGGTGTCGGCGGTGGAGTAGGTGGCGCCGCCCAGCAGGCAGTCAGCCTTGCCCATCTTCACCAGCATGGTGCCGAAATAGTTGGACTTCTTCAGCAGCGCGGCGCACTCCTCAGCGGTCATCTTGCCCTTGCGCAGCTCCACCATGGTGTTGACCATCTCGTCAAAACCGGCGTAGTTCTCGGGGTCGATGATCTCGGCGGCGGAAATGTCGAAGCCGCCTTCGGCAGCAGCCGCCTTGCACTCCGCCTCGCTGCCCACCATGACAACCTTCAGTACGCCCTCGGCCAGCAGCTTGCTGGCGGCCTCCAGGATGCGGGGATCATTGCCCTCGGTAAAAACGATCGTCTTGGGATTCGCCTTGAGCTGGGCCACCAGCGGCGCAAACATATCAGCCATTGTGATTACCTCCGATTTCTTGCTTTCAACTGTCGCATCCCGTGTTGGACACAAGATGCCTTTCTCTTTTATTCTAGCACAAGCGGCAAAAAGTTCAAGACAATCCGGGGAATTTGTGGTATATTTTTATGGAGACAGAAACTGATAAATTAAGAGAGGATGACGCTATGATGGAATGGAACGAACTGGAAAGCCAGTGCCTCGCCTGTACGCGATGCCCGCTGCATGAGACCCGTACCCACGTCGTATTCGGGCAGGGCGTAAAGGACGCGGAAGTGCTGTTCGTGGGCGAGGGGCCCGGCCAGAGCGAGGATGAGCAGGGGCTGCCTTTTGTGGGGCGCAGCGGCCAGCTTCTGGACAAATACCTGTTTGCGATCGACCTGGACCGCAGCAAAAACTGCTATATCGCCAACATCGTCAAATGCCGCCCGCCGCAGAACCGCGATCCCCTGCCCGCCGAGAGCGAAGCCTGCATGCCATGGCTGCGGGAGCAGTTCCGGCTGCTGCGGCCCAAGATCGTGGTGTGTCTGGGACGCATAGCCGCCCAGCGGATGATCCGCAAGGATTTTTCCATCACACGGGAGCATGGCCAGTTCATCGAAAAAGGCGGTGTGCTTTTTATGGGCACCTTCCATCCAGCCGCGCTGCTGCGCCAGCCCCAGAACAAGCCTGAGGCTTTTGCCGATTTTCTTGCCCTGCGCGAACAGATCCCCAAGGTCTGCCGACACACATATTCTGGCGATACAACAGAATAATGTAGATTTTTTACCGAAACCTCCCACTAACGGAAGGAGTGCGCTTGTTCGTCGTCTACGGCGACAGCGCCCTCAGCGAGGTTTTTTGATGCGTCGCCGGTAGGCGGGACGAGGGGACGCCCTCTCAAGCGCTGCGCGCCAGCGTTACGGGTTGCGCTTGCTGATTTTATGTTTCGGCCTTGAGCGGCCTCACAAAAATCAGAGCGCTGCCCCTGCTCCGGTTCGCTGTTTCCGCCGCTGGCGGCGCTCACCTCCGCAGCAGGTTGCGCTTGCTGATTTTATGTTTCGGCCTTGAGCGGCCTCACAAAAATCAGAGCGCTGCCCCTGTTCCGGCCGCTGGCCGCGGTCGTCGCTGTTGCCCAGAGGGGGAGCCAAGAAACTCTACTGATACGCAGGTGCTTCCCGGCACGGCCTTGCCTCTCCCTCTGGGAGAGGTGGCATTGCGGAGCAATGACGGAGAGGGCGAGGGCGCAGCCCCCGCGCGCGGGAGCGCGCAAACGATGCCCTGGGAACGCAAGTTTCCGGGTGCTTTTCTTTTCTCTCGTGCGCGCACATAGGGGGACGGAATCTGATACACTTCGGGAAAAATCGAGTGTTCATGCGGGTTTTTGGAACTGTATCAGCGTGATACAGTTGTGGGGGGCTG
>JBJERT010000162.1:0-6197 GCA_051882435.1 Faecalibacterium sp. | reverse complement strand
GGCCCGCGATCTCCGCATAGCCCGCGCGCATGCCGTCGTGGTTGCCGAACTCCCTTGTGCCGTAGTCCATATAAAGGACGGTATCCGGCGCGAGCTTTGCCCGCCGGATGAGCGCGGCCAGCTTGTCCGGCGCGACCCAGAGCGAGGGCGACAGCGCCGCTGCCCGCGAAAAGCTGCGGTTATATTGCAGCAGGGCATACAGGCTCATCAGGCCGCCCATGGAGCTGCCGCCGATAAAGGTATGCTCCCGGTCCGGCAGGGTGCGGAAGTTCTGGTCCACGAACGGCTTGAACCGCCGCAGATACCACTCCAGCGTACTGCGGCCCCGGCCATCGAAATGGCCGAACTGCTCATCATCGAAGCGATAGGGCGAATATTCGATCAGGCGCTGATTCTCCGCGCCCGCGTTGCACTCCACCGCCGCCACGATCAACGGCGCCTCGATGAAATCCAGATAGTCCGCCACGCCCCAGCTTTTGCCGAAGGTGGCGTCCTCGTCAAAAAAGACGTTCTGCCCGTCGAACATATACAGCACCGGGAACCGGCGCTCCGGCTCGTCGGCGTACATCGTGGGCAGGTAGACATAGGCGCGGCGCGGCTGCACGCCGTCCACGCCCGGATAGTCCAAAGTCCACTTTTTTACCATGTTGCATTCCCTCTTTTCGCATCCGGCACCGGCGCGCCCGGCGCCCACGCTTTTTCCACAAAAATGGAAAGCGTGGATTCAGTGTATCACCAGCGGGCGCAGAATGCAACTGGCAAACTAGGTTTTTCTGATACGGCAGACGCCGCCCGGAACAGGTCCCGGCGGCGTCTGCAAAAGAATCCTGTTCAGGAAAAAGCAGCCCGGGCGCTCAGTACACCGCTTCGACCGGAACGATCCAGCCCTTGGTGTCGGGCAGCTTGCCCCACTGCATACCGGTCATGGTGTCATACAGCTTCTGGGTGACGGGGCCGATGTTGCCGTCGCCGATATAGGCGTGCTCGCCCTTCCACACCAGCTCCTTGACCGGGGAGACGACCGCCGCCGTACCGGTGCCGAACACCTCTTCCAGCTTGCCTTCGCGGGCGGCCTGCATGATATCAGCGATCGCCAGCTTGCCCTCGATGACCTCATAGCCCCAGTCCTTGAGCAGCTCGATGCAGCTGCGGCGGGTGACGCCGGGCAGGACGGTGCCCACCGTGGCGGCGGTGTAGACCTTGCCGTCGATCTTGAACATGATGTTCATGCTGCCGACTTCCTCGACGTACTTCTTTTCCACGCCGTCCAGCCACAGCACCTGTGCATAGCCCTGCTCCTCGGCCAGCTCACCGGCCTTGATGGATGCCGCATAGTTGCCGCCGCACTTGGTAAAGCCGGTCAGGCCGGGCGCGGCGCGGATATAGTCGTCCTCGACGTAGATGCGCACCGGGTTGATGCCCTCGGCATAATAAGCACCGGAGGGTGCGCAGATGATGCAGAAGATATAGTGCTTGGAGGCGTGGACGCCCAGGCCTACATCCGTGGCGAACACGAAGGGGCGGATATACAGCGAAGCGCCGTCCGTATGGGGCACCCAATCGCGGTCGATATCCACCAGTGCCTTGACGGCCTGGATATAATCCTCCACCGGGATCTGCGGGATGCACAGGCGGTCGGCGGAATCCTGCATACGCTTTGCGTTGCACTCCGGGCGGAACAGCTGGATGGTGTCGTCCGCGGTGCGGTAGGCCTTCATGCCCTCAAAGATCTCCTGCGCATAGTGGAACACCACCGTGGCGGGGTCCAGCGAGAACGGAGCATACGGGACGATGCGGGCATCGTGCCAGCCCTGACCGGCGGTGTAGTCCATCACGAACATATGGTCGGTAAAGATCTTGCCAAAACCCAGCTTGGTCTCGTCCGCGGGCTTCTGCCTGGGCGCCGCGGTACGGGTCACTTTGATATCCAACATAAATAAATTCCCTCTTTCTGATCTTCACGTCGCGCGCGGCCGCTTTTCCCCGCGCCAAAACGCCAAATACTGGTTTCTATTATAGTATGGTATGAAGTTTTTGCAAGGGGGAGCGCAAAATGTTTCATCTTCAGGGCAGTAAAGTTGCCGGAAATTTCGCTTTTTCCCCATACGAAACGGCGCGCGGTTATGCTACAATAAGGGCATCCGATACGACTGACGAAACGCAGGGAGAACATGATATGATACAGGGTGTTATTTTTGATATGGACGGTCTGATGTTCGACACCGAGAACATCTGGACCGCGATGTGGCGGCCCGCGCTGGCCGAGCTGGGAATGTCCTACAAAGAAGGGCTGGCCGAGGCCGTCCGCGGCACCAACGGCGAAGCCTCGCGCGCCATCGTGCGCCAGTTCTACGGCCCGGACTGCGACGCCAAAGCTGTGATGGACACGCTGCTGCGGCTGGGCACCGAGGCGTTCCGCGCCGCGCCCGTACCCAAAAAGCCGGGCCTGGACGAGCTGCTGGCCTGGCTGCGGGAGCACCACATCCCCACGGCGGTGGCCTCCTCCAGCCGGGAAGAGGACATCCGGTACAATCTGGAGAGCTGGGGCCTGACGCCCTTTTTCCAGGTCATCGTGGCCGGGCCGCAGATCGCGCATTCCAAGCCCGACCCCGAGATCTTCCTCACCGCGGCCGCGCGGCTGGGCGTGGAGCCTGCGCGCTGCCTCGTGCTGGAGGACAGCTACAACGGCGTGCGCGCCGGTGCGTCGGGCGGCTTTGTCACCGTGATGGTGCCCGACCTCATGCCCCCCAACGACGAGATGCACCGCCTGTGCACGATGGAGTGCGGCAGCCTTCTGGAAGTCCTCGAGCGGCTCCGGGCAGGGGAATTATAAAAAACTCTTGACTTCCAAAATTAGAATCATTATAATAAACATAGAACCATTCAAATAATGGCAAGGCCGGAAAGACTTCGCTATGACAAAATACGAGAAAGAGATTTTTGCCATCGTAAATTCCTCCCGTGAGCATCCGACCGTTGATCAGATCTACCAGAAGCTGAAAGAGACCTTTCCCACCGTCGCGCTGGCAACGGTGTACAACAACCTCAACCGGCTGCTGGCGGACGGGCTGATCCGTAAGGTGACGATCGAGGGGATGCCGGATCGTTACGACCGGGCAAAACGCCACGACCACGTCGTGTGCCCCATCTGCGGCCGCCTGCGGGATATCCGCTTCGGCGACCTGACCCCGTTTCTGGCAGGGCAGCTGGACGAAGCGCCACTCTACTACGACCTGAAGGTCTACCTGCCCTGTCCCGAATGCCGGGCCAGACAGGAGGCAGAGACGCAGGACTGACCTGCCGATCCCCATGTTTTTGCCCCGCTTTTCCCAAAAAGCGGGAGAACGTCTTATCAAACACGAAAAGGAGAACCACCTATGTCCAAATGGAAATGCAAGATCTGCGGCTACGTCTATGAGGGCGAGGCCCTGCCCGCTGATTTCACCTGCCCTGTCTGCCGGAAGGACGCTTCCTTCTTTGAGAAGCTGCCCGAGCCTGCCCACAAGTACGTCGGCACCCAGACCGAAAAGAACCTCGAGGCCGCGTTCGCCGGTGAGAGCCAGGCCCGCAACAAATACACCTACTTCGCCTCCGTCGCCAAGAAGGAAGGCTACGAGCAGATCTCCGCTCTGTTCCTCAAGACCGCGGACAACGAGAAAGAGCACGCCAAGATGTGGTTCAAGGAGCTGAAGGGCATCGGCAAGACCGCCGACAACCTGGCCGCTGCCGCCGCCGGTGAGAACTACGAGTGGACCGACATGTACGACGGCTTTGCCAAGACCGCCGACGAGGAGGGCTTCCCCGAGCTGGCCGCCAAGTTCCGCATGGTCGCCGAGATCGAGCGCCACCACGAGGAGCGCTACCGCGCCCTGCTCAAGAACGTGGAGACCGCCGCTGTCTTTGAGAAGAGCGAGGTCAAGGTCTGGGAGTGCCGCAACTGCGGCCACATCGTCGTGGGCACCAAGGCCCCCGAGGTCTGCCCCGTGTGCGCGCATCCGCAGAGCTACTTTGAGGTCCACGCCGAGAATTACTGAGCTGCGCGCACGGCGCGGCCATGACCTGACGGGAGGTATGTTTCCATGAACAAAAAAGCGATGTATGACCTGACCTATGGCCTGTTCGTACTGACCGCGCAGGCGGGCGGCAAGGACAGCGGCTGCATCATCAACACTGCCATCCAGGTCACCTCTACCCCCAACCGCATCAGCATCGCGGTGAACAAGGCCAATTATACCCACGACCTGGTCAAGGAGAGCGGCCGGTTCAACGTCTCGATCCTGAGCGAGAAGGCCAGCTTTGCCCTGTTCCAGCGGTTCGGCTTCCAGTCCGGCCGCGAGGTGGATAAGTTCGCGGACTTTGCGGGCTGCAAGCGCAGCGCCAACGGCCTGTATTATGTGACCGAAGGCACCAACGCCTATATCAGCGCCGCGGTGGAACAGACCGTCGACCTGGGCACCCACACCCTGTTCATCGCGTCGGTGGAAGATATGGACGTTCTGGCCGAGGATGCCTCCGCCAGCTACGCCTACTATCAGGCCAACATCAAACCCAAGCCCCAGAAGGCTGCCGCCCCCGCGGGCAAGACCACATGGCGCTGCACCATCTGCGGCTATATCTACGAGGGCGAGACCCTGCCCGCGGACTATATCTGCCCGCTGTGCAAGCACCCCGCCTCGGATTTTGAAAAGGTCGCCGCCCCTGCGCCCAAGACGGCATGGCGCTGCACCATCTGCGGCTACATCTACGAGGGCGAGACCCTGCCCGCAGATTATATCTGCCCGCTGTGCAAGCATCCCGCCTCTGACTTTGAAAAAGTCACGGTCTGACCCCTGAATCTTTGAAAAGAGCTGCCCTGTCCCGGAAAATGCCGGGGCGCGGCAGCTCCTTTTTTGTGCCGGGACGCGGGAGTCAGGCGTTCAGCTCCTCCATCGCCTCCCGCATGGTATCGGCGGAGAACAGAAACTCTCCGCTTTGCGTATAGACCTCCACATGACTGCCCACGGACCGGAATTGTACCTCTGCCATCGTTTTCTGTCCTCCTTTGTTTCTGGTACCCCGATTATACCCGAAACAAGATACAATAAACTGGACTTTCAATCAAAATACAGCGTTTTTCCAAAAATTTTGTGTCGACCTCTTTCCAAGGCCCCCGCATTGTGGTATACCTATAGCGTGTTGTATCCAACATTCCGGGGAAATCCATACAGGGAGGAACTTTTTATGGAGCTTGCATCGATCACATTCCAGCAGGTGGGGATCCTGTTCCTGCTGATTTTTTCGGGAGCGCTGTGCGCCCGGCTGGGCGTCCTCAAGCCGGAATACAAACAGGCATTTTCCAACCTTCTGCTGTACCTTGTGGTGCCGGTGATGGTCGTCAACTCGTATTTGACCGAGTTTGACCCCGCCATGGGCGCGAACCTGCTCAAGGCGTTCGGATGGAGCGCGCTGGCTATCGGCATCGGGCTGGGCGTCACATTCGGGCTGACCCGGGGCTGGAGCGGCGGCGAGGCCGCTCTCCAGCGCTTCGCCTGCATCTTTTCCAACGCGGCGTACATGGGGTTCCCGCTGATCCAGGCCCTGTTCGGGGCCGAGGGCCTGATCTACGCCAGTGCCTATGTAACGGTCTTTAACGTGCTGCTCTGGACGCTGGGCTACGCGATGGTCAGCGGCCGGGCGCGGAAACAGGAGGTTCTGCACAGCATCTTTACCTCACCGGTGCTGTACGCCGTGATCCTGGGCATCGGCATCTATTTCCTGCGCGTACCGGTGCCGGAGCTGCTCCGAAAGCCCTGTGAACTGATCGCCAGTATGAACACGCCGCTGTCCATGGTCATCACGGGGATGCTGATCGCGGCCAGCGACCTGCGGCAGGTCGTCCGAAGCCTGCGGCTGTGGAGTGTGGCGGCGCTGCGGCTGCTGCTGATCCCGGCGGTCAGCATCGGCGCGTTCTGGCTGCTGGGCCTGCGCGGCATGGTGGCCGAGGTGGTCCTGCTGCTGGAAGCCTGCCCCTGCGCGGCCATCACCTCGATTTTCGCGGTGCAGTTCCATCACGATGAGCAGAGCGCCGCCGGTATGGTGGTCGTGACGACCCTGCTCAGCATCCTGACACTGCCGCTCTGCGCCATGCTGCTGACCATGATGGGTTGAGCGGACGGGGGAGAAAAGACTCTTTCTTTGAGGGAAGTGGCATGACGGAA
>JBJERT010000161.1:24923-27913 GCA_051882435.1 Faecalibacterium sp. | reverse complement strand
GGCAGCTACTGGGAAAACGGCCACTGGGTCGAGGTCCCGGCCATGAGCATCAAGCGGGAATATGACTTCGATCAGGTCGGCCCCAAGGACATGTATCTGCTCCACCACGAGGAGATCGAAAGCCTTGCGCTGAACATCCCGGAAGTCCAGCGCATCCGCTTCTTCATGACCTTCGGCCAGAGCTATCTGGACCACATGCGCTGTCTGGAGGACGTGGGCATGCTCTCCACCAGCCCCGTGGAGTTCGAGGGCCAGCAGATCGTGCCCATCAAATTCCTGAAAGCCCTGCTGCCCGACCCCGCCAGCCTCGGCCCCCGCACCAAGGGCAAGACGAACATCGGCTGCATCTTCACCGGTGAAAAAGACGGCCAGCCCAAGACCTACTATCTCTACAACGTCTGCGACCATCAGGAATGCTACCGCGAGGTGGGCAGTCAGGCCATCAGCTACACCACCGGCGTACCCGCCATGTGCGGCGCGCTGATGCTGCTGACCGGCCAGTGGACCCAGCCCGGCGTCCACACCGTGGAGGAGATGGATCCCGATCCGTTCCTGGATGCGCTGGACCGCTACGGCCTGCCCCGCAGCGAGAGCTGGGCACCGGCTCTGGTGGACTGATGGCGCAGCCGAGAGATCCCCGCCCGCCCTTCCGGGGGCTGGGCGGACGGACGCCGGAGGAGCTGTTCGGCGCTCTGCCCACGCCCTGCTACATTCTGGACGAGGCCGCGCTGCGCCGCAACGGCGAAATTCTGGCCGGCGTCGCCGCGCGCACGGGCTGCAAGATCCTGCTGGCCCAGAAAGCCTTTTCCAACTATGACCTCTATCCTGCCCTGCGCCCCTATCTGGCGGGAACCGAGGCCAGCGGCCTGTATGAAGCCCGGCTGGGCGCGGAAAAGATGCCCGGCAAGGAAGTCCACGTCTTTTGCGGGGCCTACCCGGAGGCGCAGTTCGCCGAGCTGCTGCGCTGGGCGGACCATATCGTATTCAACTCGCCCCGGCAGCTGGCCCGGTTCGGCCCCGCGGCACGGCAGGCGGGAAAGAGCATCGGTCTGCGCGTCAACCCGGAGCGCTCCACGCAGGAGGGCCACGCCCTCTATGACCCCTGCGCGCCCGGCAGCCGTCTGGGCACGACCCGCGCCCAGTGGGACGCGGCCATGACCCCGGAGCTGACCGCCCTGCTGGACGGGCTGCACTTTCATACCCTCTGCGAACAGGATTCCGACGCACTGGAAATCACCTTGGACGCGGTGGAGGAGCGCTTCGGTGACCTGCTCCCCCGCATGCAATGGCTGAACTTCGGCGGCGGGCACCACATCACCCGGCCGGGCTACGATATCCCCCGGCTGGAGCGCTGCATCCGCCGGGCGCAGGAGCGCTGGGGCGTACAGGTCTATCTGGAGCCGGGAGAGGCCTGTGCGCTGAACGCAGGCTATCTTGCCGCCCGCGTGCTGGACATCGTGCAGAACGGCGCCACGCAGAACGCCATTCTGGACGCCAGCGCTGCCTGCCACATGCCGGACGTGCTGGAGATGCCCTACCGCCCGCCGCTGTACGGCGCGGGCGAGCCGGACGCGGAGGGCATCCTGTTCCGTCTGGGCGGCCCCACCTGCCTGGCCGGGGACGTCATCGGGGATTACCGCTTTGCCGCCCCGCTGCGGGAGGGCGACCTGCTGCTGTTCGGCGATATGGCCATCTATACCACCTGCAAGAACAACACCTTCAACGGCATGCCGCTGCCTGCGCTCTGGGTCCTGCGCGAGGATGGGCACACCGAATGCCTGCGCACCTTTGACTACGAGGACTTCGCCGCCCGTCTGGGCAGTCGCTGACCGGTACACGAACGCCCCCGCCTTTCGGAAAAGGCAGGGGCGTTTTGCTTTGGCCGCCGGGGCGTTTTGTGGAAATCTTCCGGGAAAGGCGCTCACTTGCCCATCAGGCCATCCAGAAACTTCTGGCCGCTGTACAGCGCATCGTCGATAAAGTTTTTGCCTGCGTTCACTGCGTCCTCAATGACGGAACCGCCGCCGAAAAAACTCAGGATGCCCTGCACCGCAGCTCCGGCCACGCACAGCAGCGCGCCGGCGACGCCAACGGCCACCACAGCCTTGACCACCGTTTCGACCGCGCTGCCGCCTACGGTCTCTTTCTGTTCCGCCTCTGTCAGCAGGGCGCAGTCGGCGGGAAATCTCATCTTCGTGTTGTCTTTCATGTTTCATTTCTCCTGTTTTAAGATTTTATAAAGAGTTCTTATTTCAGGCCCTTGGTCAGCGGGATAAGCATCAGCAGGGCCACGATGCCCACCAATCCGATGACGATGCCCAGCACCATCTTGCTGAACACCATGGAAAGGCACATCCCCACGCCCAGCAGCAGCGCCCCGGCCACCGCCAGCGCGACGGTCCCCAGCGTCTTTGCGCTCAGATGGATGGGTTCCTTGCCCTCCATCCGGCGCCAGACGACCAGATCCGCCAGCAGCACGGCCAGACCCACGATCCCGCAGACGATGCCCTGCCGGAACAGCCCCCACTCCTCGATGAGCGCCATGCACATGCCCAGCGCAAAAAATACCGTGCCGATGGTGCCCAGGATCAGGGCCACAAAATTGCTCTTTTTCATGATCGTATCCTCCTGTCAGTTGCTGTGTGTTTCGTCGTCCACCTTTTCCAGAAAGGCGTCCACAAAAGCATTCTCGATCTTGCGGTAGGTCCCGACCACACCGTCCTCGATCTTCTGGTATGCCTCCGTGACCTGCCGGGCCGTTTCCCCTGTTTTGAGGGAATACCCGGTGGGGCTGGAGGCATCCTCCTCCAGAAACGTTTCGGTGAACGCCTGCTCTGTCTTTTTGTAGGCGTCCACGACCTTTTGGCCCAGTTTGCCGGGCTTCAAATGATACTCTGCCATATCGGTTCCTCCTTTGTGTTTCGTTCTGTGCGGCTTACGGGAGATATCCTATCACCGTTCTGTTTGGCAAATCACAGAGTTTTGTTTGA
>JBJERT010000161.1:0-24823 GCA_051882435.1 Faecalibacterium sp. | reverse complement strand
TTACGGGAGATATCCTATCACCGTTCTGTTTGGCAAATCACAGAGTTTTGTTTGACCTTTGTTAACTTATACCGGGTCCCGCCGGATACGCAGGAGCTGGCTGCTCCGGGGCAGCTCGCGGAAAAAGTGATTGGGCTGGTACAGTTCCGCCGCACGGTACAGTGGGCAGGCCCCGGAGCTTTGGAGCATCTCCGCAACGAACTGAGAGCAGAAATAATATCCCTCTCTGCGCAGCGGGATGTGCAGCAGACAGAGCAGAACGCCCAGCCGGGTGTAGCGCAGGCCGTCCCTGTGCGCCTTGAACTCCCCGAGCCGTGCCCGGAGCGTCTCATAGGCTCCGTCCGGGACGGAAAGCTCATAGCTCACGCTGCGGTCGACGCCCCGGCGGCGGTGCTTTTCCAGCGTTTCCACGCAGAATCCTCGGTAATTGAAGCTGTAATAGGTCCCCGGCTCCTCCTCCAGCCCCAGCGAGGCATGGGTGTAGCTGCGGCCCGTGAGATAATAGAGCAGACTGGAGCCACAGTCGGAATAGCGGGTGAGTAAGATCGTGATGGTTTTCATCCTGAAGCCTCCGTAGTTTGGAATGAGGACAGGATACCAGACCGGGATTTCGCCAATGCTGAAGTTTTGTTTGAAAATCATAAACGCGGCGGCTGGAACTGAATCCAGCCGCCGCGTCTGCGGTCAGAGCAGCGAGTGCCCTTTCTCGCACAGCTCATAGATCTCTTCGATTTTTGCCTCGATAAAAGGAGCCACCTGTTTTGTCTTTCGTGCTTTTGCCCCGCGGTAAAGAAAGATGGGCGCGGCCCAGCCCAGAAAGCCGGGGATCGCCAACAAAATGCACAGCCAGATGATGGGCGGGTCCGCCGTCACAGCGAACACGGAGCCAGCTATGAACGCCGTTCCCAGCAGGCCGACGCTGATGGCGAGCAGGGTCGCCGCAGTCGTCTTGGAGCGTTCCAGTGCGGCGATCTCCTCCATGTTGGCCTCAAAGTGGCGCTGCAGACGGGTCAGCTCGGTCTTGTTGACCAGCTTGCGGTCCCGTTTGAGCCGCAGGCTGACCTGCCCGCCGCACTCCTGCGGCGGAAAGTTCTCGTCCTGCTGCCAGCCGAAGCTCTCGTAGCAGTCCAGATAAAAGGATGCGTCCCCGCTCCGCACCATGATCTCCTTGTACTCGTAGGAAGTAAAATTTTTCTGCGGTTCATGTCCCATGCGGTCGTTCCTCCCGTTGTTCTGCGGGCGCCAGCGGCAGCGTGACCGTGAACACTGAGCCTTTGCCCGGCTCACTGGTCACGGCGATGGTCCCTTCGGACAGCTCCAGGATGCGTTTGACCAGCGCAAGCCCCAGACCATTGCCCTGGGTGGCGCGGCTGGCGTCGCCCTGATAGAATTTTTCAAAAATATGCTGCAGGACCTCCGGGGTCATGCCGCAGCCCGTATCCTGCACCGACACCACGACCCGGTCGCTCTCGGTGCGCTGGGTCATCAGGATGCGCCCGCCCTCCGGGGTGAATTTGATCGCGTTGGCCAGCAGGTTGGTCCAGACCAGCCCGGTCAGGCCCGGGTCGGCGTAGGCCAGCGCGGTATCCTCCAGATCTGCCTCAAAGTCAAGGTTCTTCTTTTCCCACACGTCCTCGAACTGCACCGCACATTCACAGAGCTGGGCGCAGAGATCAAAGACCTCCGGCATGGGGCGGATAGCCTGTTTTTCCAGCTTGTTGAGTTTGAGCATGTTCTGGATGAGGTCGGCCAGACGCCCGGTCGCGTCCCGGATATTCTCCACCTGCTCCTGCTGCCGGGGAGTCAGGCCGCCGGTCTGCAGCAGCTCCGCATTGCTGGCGATGACCGCCAGCGGCGACTTGAACTCATGGGACACATCCGAGAAAAAGTCCGTTTTCAGCGTCTCGATGCTGCCCAGCTCCTCCACCATCTTGTTGAAGTCCTCGAACAGCACATCCAGATGATCCGCCTTGTCCGGCGTATGGCGCGGGCGCAGATAGACCGAAAAATCTCCCTGCGCCACCCGGCGCGCCGCCGCGGAAAAGACCTCCAGCGGGCGCTGATAGTTCTGCCGGATCTGCCAGTTGGTCACGATTGTAAAGGACGCCGCCCCGAAGAACCAGAACCCGTACACGCCCATCCGCTGGAGCCTGGGGATGCTTTCGACATCGATATAGCTCCCGATGATCCTCATCTGCACCGTAGAGATCAGCGCGAACACCAGCAGCGTGATCAGAAAGGTCGGGAACGGGAACAGTTTTCGTTTGATGCGTTCATCCGTCTGTATCATAGCAGCACCGCCTTGTAGCCCAGCCCCCGCACGGTCCGAATCTCAAACCCGTCGCAGGCCGAGAATTTGTCCCGCAGCTTGGTGATATACACGTCCACCGCCCGCAGACTGGTCTCAGTGCCCAGGTCCCAGAACTCATCCATGAGCTGGGCGCGGGTAAAGGTCTTGTTGGGATAGGAGAGCAGCTTGAACAGGATGTTGAACTCCCGCATAGCCACCGGCACCTCCACCCCGTCCACCTCGGCAGTCATGGCGTCGGCGTCCAGCACCAGGTTGCCCACCGTCAGCCTGCGCTCCGCCTCGATGTTGGCCCGGCGCAGCAACGCCCGCACCCGCATTTCCAGCTCGGCCAGCTCGATGGGCTTGACCATGTAGTCGTCGATGCCCAGCCGGAAGCCCTTCTGCTTGGACGTCAGGTCGTCTTTGGCCGACATGAACAGAATCGGGACCCGCTGGTTGACCTGCCGCACCGTGCGGGCAAAGGAAAACCCATCCTCGCCGGGCATCATGATATCCGAAATGATGAGTTCATACAGGTTGTTATACAGTTCCTCAAAGGCTTCCTGCGCGTTCAGAGCACTTTTTGCGCAGAAGCCGCAGTCGTTCAGATAGGTGCAGACCGTTTTGTTCAGCTTTGCGTCGTCATCTACTACCAGGATATGGATCATCTTGTGTTTCCTCCTGCCGCTCCAGACGGGAGGCCCGACGGAGCATCCAAATACCGATCAGCGTCGCTGCGCCGCCCATGCATATCCCCATGACGCTGTTGGCCACGGAGAGGTCGAGGTCCGGTTCCTGCCGGGCAAAGGACAGCAGTGCCGTCTGGGTCAGCACAAGGCTGATGAGCGAGGCCGCGAGACGGATCATTTTGAGCGCATGGAACAGCAGCGTTCTGCGTTGCCGCTCCCGCCACACGCCCCACAGGTTCAGCCCGATCTCCGTAAAGGTGACAGCCGCGATGCCCATGCCCACATAGGGGTGGTACTGCGTGTTCTGGGGGTGCCACAGCAGCCGGGTGGAATAGACCGCGTAGCACAGACTGGCGGCGATGAGGACCGCGGCGGCGCCCCGGTAATAAGCATACTGCTTTTTCGGCGCGGCGGCAAGCCCTTTCAGGGCGCAGAGCTTCGCCCCGACCATGCCGTAGGTGTACAGCGCGTTGACAACGGTAAAAAAGGACGAGGACGCCAGACCCATCGCCAGCTTGCCCGTGCCCAGCAGAAAATTCGCCGTGCAGGCCGCCCCCGTCAGGCGGACCATGCCGCTCTTCCGCGCACCGACCCGCCGCTCCATCGCCGCGTCCGATGCTCTCCACCGCTCGACCAGATCTTTCACGCCATCACCGCCCAACCGTTTGGTTCCGAGCATACCTCGAAAAGGTTCGGGCCTTGTTTGAGTTTTGTTTGAAAATTGTTAACGCGGGGCACCCGTCTGTTATCGCAGCACTTTATGGCAGCTCAACAGAATAACGCGAGCCGTCACAATTTTGCCGTAGCCTCCCTCCACGAAGGAAGCAGCCGGGGCAGGCAGCGGCTTTCGCCTGCTGTCTGCCCCGGCTGTTCTTTTACGTTTTGGACCGCCGCCCGGCCTTTTTACGGAGTGTACACGCGCGTCATAGCCACGACTTCCCCATTCTGGATCGTGATGGTGGTATTATACGGTGTGAATCCATAGCGGACCTCCGGCTCCGGCTGGAGGAAATCCCCCGCATACCACACTTCTTCCCCCTTTTCCAGATCCGAAGTATCCGTAAAGACAAATTCCTCGTTCACCGGGAGGGTCACAGTCCCAATCTCATTCCAAGTCTTGATATCGTCAAAGCCGACCTCAAAATATACGCCCGTATCGTCTGTGAACAGCTCATAGCCGCCCATATCGATCTCACCGTTGATGACCACCAGCCCGCTCTCCCTGTGCTCCACAGAGTTTACGGTCACTTCCTCGCCGCGCAGCTCGATGATATCCCCCTCGGCCAGAGCGGCGATATCCACCATATCATAGCGGTCATAGTCGTAAATGACCGCTTTCATCTGTGCTTTTCCGGTGTCATCCAGATAGATCCCGCCTTCCTCCACGGCGGCCGCCACGGTGCAGTTGTCCAGTGTCGAGAGCTCCACAGTCCGCGGCAGCGGCCGAATGACCTTGGTCTGTACCTGCTCCGAAGCCACACTCTGCGGCAGGGCTTCGACACTTTCGCTCTGGGGCGCCTTATCCGAACAACCGGTCACAGACACTGCAAGGCAAAGCAGCCCGATCATCAAAATCAATGGTTTTTTCATAGTATCTTCTCCTTTTTGCTTTATGTTCGCCCAAGGCCGCGACAGACACTGCCGCCGGGCCTTCCGGCAGAACGATCTTCTCATGCCAGATAATACTGCCGCAAAAAGGATTTTGTTACAGAGCCTTTCCTATTTTTTTTTGCGGCACGCCTCAGCAGTAGCCCTTCTTTTTTGCCTGTTCCAGTGTCATGCGGCCTGTTGCCAGCGCGCGGATCACGCCCAGATGTTCCACCAGCTCCTGGCTCACGGTGTAGAGGACACGCTGGGTCTGAAGCCCGATCTCCAGCGGCGGGTCGTCCTCCGCGGCCAGAAGGTCATACTTGTGGTATAGCTGCGCCCCTTCGCGCAGCATCACATAGGTGCCGATTTCCGCTTCCAGATTCCACTGGGGCAGCGCTTTGGCCAGCTCGTCCATGCCTTCGGGATGGTCGTGGATCAGCAGCGTGAGGAACACCAGCCGGGACATCTTCTCCGTCACCGGCCGGAAAAACAGCTCCATCATCACCTTGCCTCCGTTGTCCCGGAGCAGCGGCAGCACGAAGGCCAGACTGTCCGTCCCGTCCTCCTGCAGCAGCTCCGGCTCATAACCTTCCCGCTGCAGATCGCTGCGGATGATCTCCAAGATCGTTTTTTCGTTTTTCATAGGTACTTATCCTCCTGATGCACTCTGTCCTGTGTACCGTCTGTCATCCTTTTCCAAAGAAGAATCCCTTGAGCGAATCCCGGAAACGGCGATGTTTCAGATACTGGATCTTACTGCCGCGGCTGTTCTGGATCTTCTGGAGTCCTTCCTCTCCGCCTTCGAGGCCGAGCTGGGTCGAGATATCGTCCACATTATACTCCTTGTTTCCCTGCCCATCCTTGACCCGGTGGACATGGAGGGCTTTGAGCAGCGTCTGTGCCTGCTTGCTCTGATCCTTGTTCGTCTGGTCCTCGGCGGTCTGCTTCAGATACTCCGCGCGGTCCAGCTTGAGGCGGCCCGCGGCCTCGCTGCGCTTGCCGGATTTGAAGCCCCGGCCCATCAGGACGGCGTGCTTGGCCTTGCGCAGCACCTGCAGCTTTTCCAACTCGCCGGTCTGATTCCACAGTTCATCCTGCGTTCCCAGCACCGCCTGGGGATCCTGCTGCTGGCGCTTTTTCTCCAGCATCTTCTTGGCCTGCTCCGTGATCTCCTGATCCAGCCCCATCTCCTCGTTCAACAGCCGGATGTTCGTGTTCTTTTTGGTCTTGGATACGAACTTGTTCTTGAGCCAGCCCAGGAACTTCTGCCCCGCGCCGATGCCCTGCGACACCAGCGGCGGCGCAAAGTTCTTGCCTACGCCGATGGCGTTGTTCAGAAGGTCCATGCCTGCGCCGATCTGGTTCGCCTTGGCATTCCGGTTGCCCAGAAAGGCGCTCTGGTACATTTTTTTGGTATGCTTTTCCTCGTCGCTCATCGCCGACTCGTCTTCCAGCGTCAGGTTCTGCCCCAGAAGGGTGTTATACCCACCTTTGAACTGGTCCTGGACCTTCCCGGACCTGCGGCGGATATCGGTGTTCGAGATGAGCTTGGCGGTGTTTTTGATAATGTTCAGGCCGTTGGACGCGGTGTCCAGGATATTGCCGACACCCAGTCCCTGGTCGCCTGCGCCCATCATCTTGCCCAGTACCGTGCCGCCGAACTTGTCTTTCGTCCCGCCCAGCAGGTCCAGACTGTCCCCCTGACCCGAGCCGCCGAACAGGTTCATGCCCGCTTTCACAACACCCAGCACATTGGATGCTCCCTCCAGCGGCGTCGTGACCATATCGGTCAGCGCCTCCATGGTGCTGCCGGTGATGCCGCTTTTGCCCGACTCACCCACAGCCTGGATCGCACGGGCTGTGTCGCCCAGAGCGCGGGTCCCCGAGAGCAGACCGGTGCCGAAGGTATAGATATCCTTGCCTTTGCCGACCGCTTCCATGATGCTGTCCTTCTGCCCGTCGTCCTTTGCGAGCTGCGAGACCAGCTGATCGGTCAGTTCCCCTTCCTCGGAGCTGATGTTTTCCGCCGCGAAATCGATGGTATCCTGCAGCATCCCGCTCTGCGGGATCTCACGCTGCAGACCGTGGGCGGTCTGGATCTGCTGGCCGTTGGCGGCGGCGTGCTGCGCCGCATACTGTCTCGCCCATTCTTCCTCATTGTCCCAGCGATTGGTATCCTGCAGGCGGGTGATCTCCTTATCGATGCCGCGGCGTTTTGCGCCCAGCACCGCGAAGGGATTGGCCAGCGCGAAGCGTGCCTTTTTGAACCAGCTCAGCTGATCCCAGTCGCCGCTGGCTTTGTTGCGGATGTAATCCTCCCGGGCGCGCTTGCGGCTGCGCCCCAGCGAGCCAAAGGTGGAATCGTACATTTTGGCCATCCATTTGGGCATCATCTGGACCTCGCCCGCCGGGGCGGCGACGGTCTGCACCGCGGCGGGCACCACGCCCTGCTGCACGGTGTGGACCAGCTCGTGGGCGGCAACCCCCGCGTCAAAGCCGCCCTGTCCGAAATAGACGTCCCGCCCGGTGGCGAAGGCCCGCGCGCCGATGCGCTCCGCCCGGCCCGCCGAGGCCGCGTCCGTATGGAACCGCACCCCGCTGAAATCCGCGCCCAGCCGTTCGCCCAGCTGCTGGCGCACCTGCTCCGGCGTCTGCGCCGTGAGGCCCGCCGAAAGGCGGTCCGCCTCCCGCTCCGCCGAAGGGATCTGGTGTCGGGCAAATTTTTCCCTCAGCGCGTCGCCGTAGGGGCTGGCCTGCGCCTCCGGCCCGGCCAGCCGCGCGCTGTTGGGGATGCTGCGGACAGCCTCCGCGCTGCGAACGGACGGCGGGAGCGTCCCCGGACGTCTGCGCTGCTGTACATATTCCTGCATAAAGGCTCCTCCTTTTTATTCGGCCTGCGTTTCTTCCAACGCGGCCTTTGCCGTGACCTCCACGATGGTGTGGCCGTACAAGATGCGGGCGGATGCGCTCTGACTGTACTTGCGGATATACTGCACGGCGTTCTCCATCAGCTCACCCGCGTCGTGTCGGAAGGGGTCCAGGCCATTCAGGTCTGCGACGAACCGCAGCACAGCGCAGTCCCGCTCCGGCGCACAGCTCACCTCGATCAGCCCCCGCTGCGTATAGCGGCTGAAAATGGAGAACAATTCCTCCGTGCAGACCAGCATCTGCGCCCGTTCCCGGTCCCGAACGCCCCGCAGCTCCAACTGCCCCTTCACGAAGGAGAGGACTTTTTCCCGGTTTTCTTCTTCCGGGGGCACCCGGAGCTGTGCCCGTTCCCGGCTGGTGCTGCGGCATTCCAGCAGGACCAGCGTACAGCCCCCAAAAAAGTCCTTCAGCACACCGTTGGGCGCGCTCAGCTCCTCCAGAAGCTGCTGTGCATCCCTGACACGCCTGCGGCTCAGCAGCTGCCTGAGCCCGTCCAACCCCAGCGGGCGGCCGTCCCCATCCAGAGCATCCAGTACACCTTCGGAATACCACAACAGGCGGTCTCCCTGCTGGAGGAATATCCGCTGCTCCTGATACGAAATGTTCTCCACCTGCCCGACCGGAGCATAACCCGGCCCGGGAAGCACCGTGTACGCCTGGCCGCGGCACATCAGGATGGGCACCGTGCTGTTCGCGTTGATATAGGTCAGTGTGCTGTGTATCCCATCCAGAACGCCCACGAACACCCGGATGGGGCCGCTGTTCTGGAGCATCCGATAGAGCTGGCGGTTGATGCGGCACATGGCCTCTTCCAGACTGATGCCGCCCAGAAGCTGGCCCCGGATGACCGTACGTGCCGACAGCAGTTTGACCGCCGCGCCCAGTCCGTTGGAATCGATGCTGCACAGCACGATGGCCAGCCGTGCGTCATCCAGCGGGATATAATCGTAAAATACTCCGTCGTCCTCCGCCGCGCCCACCAGATGCTCCCCCAGCCAGAACCCATATTTCTGCAGGAACTGCTCCGGCCGTTCCGGGCGCAGGGAGCGCTGGATCTCCGACGCCACCTTCATTTCGGCGGCAATGCGTTCTTCATCTGCTGTGATATCGGCCTGACGCTCGGTATAGCGGACGATGTCCGTCGACATCTTTTCCAGCGCCTCGTTCAGAGTCTGAAGCTCGTCTCCGGTCTGGATATCACCGGCAAAGTCCCCCAGGCGCTCCCCGGCAGCAAAGTTTTTGGCGCGCGCGGTGATCTTCTGGAGCGGGTGCAGGATCATTCGGTGGACCGCGGTGATCTGGATGATGCCATACAGGGCTGTGACCACACCGTAAAGAACCATCATCATCGAAATGAAGGGCTGTGCATCCCGCAGGGCCTGTGAGATGGTCAGGTCTGCCTCCACCATGGCGATCACCTTGCCCCTGCTGTCTTTGACCGGCGCCCAGGCGCAGACCTCGACCTCGCCCAGGCCGGAGATCTCATGATACTGGTTCTCCGTCTTAAAGACCGGATAGCCCAGTGCCGTCCCTTTTTCCACCAGCGGCAGAAGATACTCGTAGTGCAGCTCCTGATAAGGGAGGGTCATGCCGAACCCCAGCGCTTCGCTCTCCTCCTCGTCCTGTGCAGCCATATAGATCCGATAGGAATTGCTGCCCGGGACAAGGACCACCACATCATGCATGTACAGCACTTTCTGGAACATCTTCACCTTCTGGAACGTCTCTTCATAGGCTTCGTCCTGTTCCATATTCAGGATGCTCTGCTCGATGTCCTCGGTGCGCAGCGCGTCCGCCACGATATAGGCCGCGCTCAGGGCGGTGTCCCAGTAGCCCTTGGCCGAGACCGCCAGAAGGACCAGATTGCTGCACGCGTACAGCAGGATGCCCACGATGACCGCGAACAGCACGAACAGAAAATTGATCTTGGTCTTGAGACGCAGCGGCGGGCGCTTTAGTTTCCACTTCTTTCCCTGTTTCATTGATATCCCTCATTTCCGGTCTGCATGCATTCGGCATCACGGATCCAGCAGGTCGGCATATTCCTGCAGACTTTCGCGCACAACAACGATCTCGTTCTTCTTCAGCTCATTGACCGCCGCGTTGAGGAAGTGGCGCATCCCGATGCGGCTGCCCTCCTGCGCGGCCATGAACGAGGCCGCCAGGACGATGTTCTTGATATATCCGCCGGAAAGCTCGAATTTTTCCGCCAGAAAGCGCCAGTCCACGTCCTCCTCCACCGGGGCCTCCGGCGGAAGGGTCGCGCGGTAGATGGCCTCCCGCATCCCGGCGTCCGGGAACGGGAAATGGACGACGAAGGTGATGCGGCGCAGAAACGCCTCATCGATGTTCTGCAAAAGGTTGGTGGCAAGGATGCACACCCCGTCGAACTCCTCGATCTGCTGGAGCAGATAAGCGGTCTCCACATTGGCGTTGCGGTCATGGGAGTCCTTGACCTCGCTGCGCTTGCCGAACAATGCGTCGCATTCGTCAAAAAAGAGGATGCAGTTGGAGTTGCGCGCCTCGCGGAACACCGCCTGAAGATTTTTTTCGGTCTCACCGATGTATTTGCTGACGATCTGGGAGAGGTTGATCTTGTACATCTCCATGTTCAGCTCGCGCGCCATGATCTGGGCGCACAGGGTCTTGCCGGTCCCGGGCACGCCGTCGAACAGGACCGAAAGCCCGGTGCCATAGCGGATCTTTTTGCCGAATCCCCACTCGCCGAACACCCGCTGCTGCCAGCGGATATGCGCGCACGCCTGCCGCAGCAGCCGCTTCTGCGCTTCGGGCAGGACAAGGTCCTCCCACTGATAGCCCGGCTGGACGCGTTTGGCCAGCGTGTCCAGCTTGTGGACCACCTGCCGGTAGCAGCAGCGGTGCAGCTCGGCCGCGTCCAGCGGCTGCTCCGCGATCCGGGCCTGGCCCGCCGCCTGCTGCGCCGCCTGGACGATCTGACCCGGCGTGAAGTGGAATTTGGACGCCAGCTCCGGCAGCGAGACGTCTGCCCCCAGCGGGACCTGGGCAAAGCAGTGCCGGAACAGTGTCAGCCGCTCCGCCGCGTCCAGCTCCGGCAGCTCAAATTCCAGCATCGGGATGGACAGATGCAGGTGGAGCGGACGTTCCGACAGCACGAACAGCCGCCCCCGGCTCAGGTCCGCGTGTGCCAGCGCGTCCGCAAGCTCGGGGGAGGGCGGCTGCCACTCGCCCTCGGACGAAACGCTGTCCGGGCCGATGACGCAGAGCAGGCTGCCGGTCATGCGCGCCAGCATCGCGCCCTTTCGGACTGCCTCCGGCTCCCGCCCGCAGACCGAGAGGTCGGCGAACAGGCAGCGTTCCCCGTGTCTGCGGCAGAGCTGCTGCACCTGATGCCTCCGGCCGCTGCCCGGCCGACCCGACAGCACCCCGGCGCAGGACGGCACCGCGAACAGCGCGTCCAGCTGGCGGCCCAGCCCGGACCGGACCGGCAGGCCGGGGTCCGGCGCGGCGGGGTCGGCGCTCCACAGAGTATACCCCTGCGGGAGCCGCGTTTCTCCATTCAGAAAAGCCAGCACCTCCTGCGTCAGCGCCAGCGCCCCTTCTTTCCAGGCGTCCGGCTCAAACAGAAGCTGGAACGACGGGGCCGACGCCAGCAGCGAGCGGTAGCGCTCCGCATGCTGGCCGCGCTCCATCAGCAGCGAGACGGCCAGCGAGATGGTCGGCCGCTTCTTTGTGATATCATCCTGAAGATAGGCGAACAGCTTTTCGTATTTGTCATCCAGGACCGAAGCATACGCCAGCAGGATACACCCCTGCTCGAATGCACCGAGCCGGAACCGGTCGAACAGGAGCAGCAGCGGGAACCGCCCGCGCTCTGTTTTTTTCAGCCGCAGCCGGATCGTATCCAGATCCAGCGCCAGCTGCTCAGCCTCCTCGGGCTGGAGCTTGTCCTCCAGCCCGGTCTGTGCTGCCTTGAGCAGATTGTGCTCGAACTCCTCCCGGGTGACCACAAAGCCCAGCATGTTCTTCATCTCGCTCTTCGGCCCCACCCACTGGTGGTACTGATAGAACAGATACAGGCGGTAGTCCAGCACTGCCATCTCGTCCTGCATCAGCTCCCACTGATCGCGGTAGCCGCTGCCCACCTCCTGATAGGCGGGGGTGCGTTCCTGCTGCTCCATCCTGCTCCCTCCTCTGCGTTCAGCCCAGCCGGACCAGAATGGCCGGCGTCATGCTGGCCTGGATGACACCGCCGTAATTGCAGATCAGCTTGCAGTCTTTGTGGATGGCGGGCTTGCCGCAGATCCGCACGGTAGAGCTGCTGATCCAGGGCGCAGAGATCATCGCCGGACCCACACAGACGGCAGGTTTGCCGGTGAGAGCGAACTCCGGGTTCGAGGGGCTGACGCAAGTGCCGAACGTCAGCAGCTTGTTGTCCAGGATGGTCCCGGCCTTCATGCCGCACATCTTGACCAGCGGCTGACTGGTCACGCTCAGGCTCGCCGGGGCCGACCCGAACGAGCAGGTCAGCAGAGACGTTTCCGTGATCGGATTTGCTCCCATGGTCGTGTTTCCTTTCTTTTCAGCCGGACAGCTCCAGCGTGTTGAGACCCATCCGCAATGCCAGCGTCACCAGCGGCGCACCGGGGCGGTACAGCACCGCCTCCCCCGGTTCGGGGAACACCGCGCGGACGACCCCCTCCGCGTCTGCCGGACAGGACTGTGCCGGATAGAGCGCACAGCCGCGCTTGTGCCCATGCGCCAGCGGCTGGGACAGCAGCGTCGGCGCGTTCGTTCCCAGTTCCCCGATCCGGCACACCTCGGGCGCGGCGGGGTCCGCCAGCAGAAAATCCCGCGGGAGCGCCAGCCGCCGGGCGCTTTCGCGGCAGAACAGCTGCACCTTCTGGTCTCCTGCCGCCGCGCCGGACTGCGCCAGCTTCAGCTCGGTCCGAGGATTCACAGCCGCGACCCAGACCACCGCCCCCGCTTCCGGCAGCCGGACGCAGAGCCGGGGGCATTCCCGGCCAAACGGATAGGTCTGGTCCGGCTTCATAGTCACCACGGCCTCCCGGCAGCCGCGTTCCAACCGGAGGGTCTCCGGCTGGTAGTGCAGCCCGGTCAGGACAAAGGTGTGCGGGCCTTCCTCCAGATCCAGGAACAGGTAGGCTCCGCCTTCCTTGACCAGAGGACGGCAGGGCCGCCCATCTACCGTACAGCGCAGCGTCCCCCACGCGGGCACAAGCCCGGTAAAGCCGTCCCGCACATAGAGGACCGCGCTCAGACGAATCTGGATCATACCGTTTCCTCCCGTTCCGGTCTCCGGGGACGCTGGGCTGTCCCGATCTCCACCTCCGTGACACGGCGGATCGTCCGCATGCGTCTGGAGTCGATCTGGATGCCCGTGACCCGCACCACGATGGACAGCTTATAGGGCGTGGAGGTGCTGTTCCAGATCTTCAGCATCTGGTCAAAGCTGGGACGCTCCAGCAGCAGATGCAGCTCCGCGCCGCTCTGCTCCAGCGAACCGTTCAGACAGGCCGCGGGCATCACCGGCGTGTCCTTGATGGTCTGGATGGCCGCGCCGATCATCCGGTACTGGTCTGCCTCCCGCATCAGCAGCGGCGCCTTGGAATGCGCCGTGATGAGGAAGCTGGCGGTCAGGCTGGTAGGGCTCATCCGCTCGGTATTGCGCGAAATGGCCGCATAGCCCCGGTTCCCGCTCTGGACATCCTCCTCGATATGGAAGAGGTAGACGGTCATCTGGCTGTTCTCGTTCTGGAGCGGGGAACCAAGGGAGATCAGCTCCCGCTTGCCGATCGGCTCGGGGGTCAGGTTTGCCCGCAGAAGCTCCACGAGACTGTTCCCTGTCTCATATAGCGCCGTATAATCTGCCATCGCTGTTCCATCCTTTTTATCTCTTGTCTTTTCCGGGGAGCAGCCCCTGCGCAAAGTCTATCACCTGGTCGAGCAGCCCCTGGTACGGCGGCGCATCCTCTTTGCCAGAGGCAGCGCCGTCGGGCGTATCCGTGCCCGCCGCCCCCTCCGGCGTGTCTCCGGTGGGACTTGCGGCCTCTGCCGTGCCCGCAGGAGCAGCGCTGCCGCCGGTCTCCGCGCCGGAGTCTTCGGCTGCCGCCGCCGACAGGATATCCGCATACCAGTCATATTCCCGGGCGACCCAGCCGCCCGCGCGCTCATCCAGTGCGGCGGCCTGCCGGGTAAAGGTCAGCAGCGCGTCATAAAGCGCCGCGCGCCGGGTGTTTTCCTCCATCCGGGCCTCCTTTACCTGACGTTCTTCCGCCGCTCCCATGGCATATTCCCGTTCCCGCTGCGACCGGCTGTCCAGCCCGGACACATAGCGGTCGCGGGCCTGGCCGATCTTCTGATACGCCAGATCCAGTTCCAGAAGCTCCAGCTCCATCTGGTCCAGGATCGCCTGCTCATCGACGCGGGACACGGTCTGTGTGCCGTCCTTGTCCAGAAGCTGCGCGGCCGCCCCGCGCTGAGCCTGCCGGATCAGGGCCTTGCCCAGCCCGTCGGCGTCCAGCTCCGAGACGCGGAATGCCAGAGGCAGGGTCTGAAGATCGTAGGCGCTCAGATCTGAGCCCGTCATGCTCTTGACCGCGAGGGTCTGGCGGCGCATCTCGACGGTGTCCTGCTCCTGCCGCAGCTCCAGCTCCGCGCACTGCTGTTCCAGTGTTTCCAGCCGTTCCTCGTCGCCCCGGCCCGCCAGCAGCAGCGTCCGCTCCTCCTCCAGAAGTTCCCGGCAGAGCGCCGCGTTCTCCTGTACGGCGGCAAGGTCCTCCGCGCTGCGGAGATATTCCACCGCTGCTTCCAGCACGGGATAGAGCTGGCCGTTCTCCTTTGCCAGCGTCAGGAGCTGTGCCGGATCTTCTTCGCCACAGAAGGGATTGTCCGCCGCCGCGGCGGCCGCGCTCTCCTTTGCCAGCCCCAGACGGTCCAGCAAGCTGCTCAGCGCTGCGCTGGCGGCGCTTTCTCCGCCGGAGACGCTCCCCTCCAGCACGATCCATTTTGCATCGGAGGATGCCTCTCCGGTCGTCCACTCGGCCAGAGTCAGCGCCCCCTCCTCTGTTTCGCTCCACAGGCGGAGGGTCCCGTTCTCCAGAGGATATTCCACCGCGTACCAGCTTTTTGTCACCGTGACCGGCACGCCGTCCGGCAGCTTCGGTCTGCCCTGCAGCCGGGTCGGCTCGGACAGGGACAGTCCGCTTGCCGCCGCGGCCCGGGCAAAGCCTGCCGCGCTGTCCCACAACAGCGTCTGCGTCCCGCCCGGGTACAGATACACGGCTTTCACCGCCGCCTCAGCATCCTGCTGGGCAAACGAGCAGGAGAAGGACAACCCCAGACCCCGCACCGAAAGGACAAAGCCGCTCTCTCCCAGCGTTTCCTCCAGTGAGCCGCCCAACATCTCCCGCAGCTCACTGACCGGCAGCGAGAGCAGGGCGCCGCCATCCGGGGCACCGGCCGCCACCGCGCCGCGGTACAGCTCCTTTCCCGCCGGGTCCAGAAAGGCGCCCGCGATGTTCGGCCAGAAGCCGCTCAGCAGGCCGCGGTAATACTGCTTCTGTTCCTTTTCACAGGTGGCTTCTCCCACCGTCTGCCCGGCCTCGAAGGTCCCGCGGATCGTCGTGCCATCCCGGCGGTTCAGGACACCGCTGCCGCAGTACAGCCCCTCGGAAAAGCTTCCCCGGTAGCGCACCGAACCATCCGAATAGTATTCGGTCCCTTCTCCGTCGAACAGTCCATCCCGGAACCCACCTTTATAGTACAGCGCGCCGCTGCGGTAGGCTGTGCCAGTACCGTTGTATCGGTCGCGCGCAAATTCTCCCTCATAGAGCAGCTCCCCGCCGCGGTAGGCGGCGCCGGTGCCGCTGCGTTCGCCCGCAAGGAACCCGCCCTCATAGATGCGCTGCCCCTCCTGGAACAGTGTGCCGCTCCCATCGTACAGGCCCTCGGAAAAGCTGCCCTCATAAACGAGCTGGTCCTGCTCATAGAGCCGCCCGCTCCCGTTGTAAAGCCCCCCGGAAAAGGAGCCTTCATAGAGCTTCTGACCCTCCTGATAAAGCACGCCTTCGCCCTCATACCGGCCATCGACGAAGGTCCCCGCGTAAAGGATCAGGCCCTCCGGGTCATACTGCTCGGCCCTGCCCTGCAGCACGCCGTCTTTCACAGCCCCCTTGAACAGAGGCTGCGTCTTTCCTTCGTCATAGTAGATGATGACCTTTCCGGTGTGTTCTTTCAGCGCCTTGTCCTGCTCCCAGAACTTCATCGTGAAGAACCAGCGGCACAGCAGCGGCCAGGCCGCGAAGCGGAACAGCAGAGCCAGCAGGATCAGGCCGATGACCACCATGACGATCAGCGACTTGGCGATATAAAGCTGGCCCGTTTCCACATAGTCCTCCCGCCGGGTGGGCTTCTGCCCGGCGACGGACGCGGTCTTCAGGATCTGGGGCGCGATCTTGGAAGCCTGACGCGTCAGGCTGGTCGCGCTTTTGACCCGTGCGAACACGGTATAGATCTGCCGGACAAAGAACGCCCGGATGGTGCGGAACACCACGCCGAACGACAGAACGATCTGCCGCAGCCAATGGCTGAACATGTACTTTCCTCCCTCCGTTCCGGCCCGCCTTACAATCGGAGGATGCCGGAATAGATCAACAGATACAGAGTGATGCCAGCCGCGCCCACGGCGCACCAGAACAGCACCTGTTTTATCCGCCTGAGCCGATAGCCCGGGCAGTCCCGGATGGGCTGCACCGGTGTCTGACGGAGATATCCGTCCGGCTCCGGTCGCAGCCTGTCCGCCCTTCTGTCACGGGGCGCTGCCGGCACCGCCGTTTCGTTCCGCAGCACCTCATTGGCCCACGCCGCAAGGCTCTGCTCCCGGGCCGGAGACGGCGGCGCAGCCCCCTCCAGCCGAAGCCAGAAGTTCTCGGTCGTTCGTTCAGGCATGGATGCTCCCTCCCTTTCCGCGCGCCGCCGCTCAGACATCCAGTCCGATCCGGGCGGGCGGCGATCTCTGAAACTGATCCGCCAGATAGAGATAATGCCGCGCCACGCCGTCCCGGGGCGTCGTGCGGACGATATTCATAAAGATGCGCTTGGCTTTTTCAAACTCACCGGCATAAAAGAGATAGATGCCTTCCGCAAACAGGGCCGCGTGCTCCTTCTTTTCGAGCCGCAGCGCCAGGTCGTCGCCCTCATAGATCTCATAAACGCGCACCTCCTCCGTCGTTTCCAGCAGCTTGCCGATATAGCGGCTGTGCATGCCCTCCGCATGCGCCGCGATCTTTTCGGTACAGAGGATGTTCGCATCCACCCGCTGGAACAGCGCCCCCAGCGCACGGTTGACGCTGAAGCTGGAGGAGAGGGCAACGATCTGCATCCGGGATTCGCCGCCCACCACGCCGACCATCAGCTCGCCCGTGTCCAGCGTCGCGTACAGCTTCACCTCCGGCAGCCCGCGCTGCTGGTGCTCCTCATTGATCGCCAGGGTCTCCTGACGGATGGCGACCGCTGCGCTCAGGGCATTGACGCCGTCCGGCGGAAAGACGGCATCATACCCGTTATAGGAAAAGCTCAGGATGATCCCCTCTTTGGCGGAGATATGCCCTGCCGTCCGGCCAATGATCTCGTTCATGCAGTCGAACAGAAGGCGGGAATGGCTCGCGTAGACGCTGGCATCGAAGACCAGCTCCACATGGAGGGTCGCCTTTTCCAGGCGGGCAAAGGTCTTGCGATCGATCTCCTCCACACTTTTGACGTTCAACAGTCTGATGAGCGACTCCGGCAAAAAGCAGGCATAGCCGCTCCGCATCGAAAGATCCTGTCGGCGTTTCTTTTCCACCAGATCTGCCATGGTGTTGACCGAGTTGGCCAGCGCGCTCAGCTCGTCGCCGCGCCGATCCTCCAGCCGACGGCTCGTGCGGCCGGACTCGATGCGGAGCAGGTCGTCCGAAATGCGGTGGAGACGGTCGGTGTAATCGCACAGGATCAGCAGAACGATCAGCCACACGGCGGCACTGAAGGGGATCGCCGCCACCAGTGTCTCGCGGCAGCCCTTCTGGTATTTTTCCGTATAGGGCGCGTCGTCCACTGTGACCGCGAACACCTGCCCCTGCGCATCGGTGGTGAACCACGCCATGCGGTGGCTGCCATCCTCTTTGTACTCTGCCAGCGCGCCCTGCGCCGCGTGCTCCAGCCCGTCCAGGAACGATTCGCCGTACATCAGGCACTCTGCCGTCATCACCTGCTGGCTGTCCCTGACCAGATACCAGGTATCCCGCTGTTTTTCAAAATGGAGCGTCTGGAAGATGCTGTCCGAGATCTCCGGCGCGCGGCTGGCGGCCTGCAGCGTCTGGATGAGCCAGTCCCGCGAGATCTGCTGATAATACGGGATCGTGACCCACTGATACACGGTGAATGCCATCAGGACGATGGCCTGGAGCAGGATCAGCCCGGTCTGGAACACCAGCGGGATCTGCATCTGCTGGTGTTCGCACACGAGATACCACAAAGCCAATGCTGCCAGCAGCACGGCCGCGATCGTTGCGGCGGACAGCAGGATGGACACCGGCCGGGAGGGCAGCAGGCTCCGGCTCAGGTCTTCGAACCCGGAGCGGGTGTTCCGCCAGCGGTACAGTGTGCCCGCCTCCGTCAGCACCAGAACGCCGCCGTCCGAGATGCTCAGGTCGATCACCGCACTGCCGCAGATCTCCCGGGCCTGTGCCAGCGTAAACTGGCTGACCGCGCCGCGACCCATGGAACCCTTCCACAGCGTCCCGGTCCGGTCGTCCAGATACCACAGCGACTCGGTCGTATACCAGCTCCGGGAGACCACCGGCTCGCCGGGGGCGCTGACCGTTACGACGCCATCTGTAAAGGTCGTGCCTTCCTGCCGCAGCACACTGCCGTCCGGCAGGGCCAGCAGCGCCTTTCTGCCGCCCTGATAGCTCTGGCTCCGTTTTACCAGCCAGCTTTGTCCCAGTTCAAATTCCCAGATCGTCTCGATCCCGGCGTTTTCCGTGGCAAAGGTCACGCTTCCGGCCTCCTCCACGAACTGCGAGATGGTCTGCCCCTCCGGCAGGGTCAGCAGCAGCACCAGCGCGTTCCCCTTCGGGTCGAACAGATACAGCTCTGTGGAGCTGCCCTCCTGCGCCGTCAGAAGGAGCTTGCCGTCCGAGCAGGCGAACAGACGCTGCACCCGGCAGTCCTTCTCCATGCCCAGATGGGACAGGGCGATCTGAGAGCTGCGGCTGCCGCCCAGCGTCCCGCTGGCCAGATACAGCTCGCCGTCCTGATGTCCCAGCGCCCAGTAGCCGCCGGACTTGTTGGAGACGATCTGTTCATACTGCAGGGCACTGATCCCCCGGAAAGCTGTGGCAAACGCGCTCTTCATCCAGCCCGGGCGAAAGGCCGCCAGCACTGCGGCAGCCGAGGCGACGAACAGCAGATAAAGGAAAAAGCGTTTGAGATTGCGGGTCATCGGGCGGCCTCCCTTCTCCGATGGGATAAGACTTTCTGGAAAGTGTCTTTTCCGTTCCGCTTCGCCAGCCGCAGGAAACGGGGAAGCGTATGCATCGCGTTCAGCGTCTCGTACTCCTCCCGCAGCCGGGGGAGCAGCTCCCGCCAGCGCGCATAGAGGTCCACCATGCCGGAAAAGCGCCCCGTCTCCAGCTCCTGCAGAAAGTCCCGCTCGGTCGGCGGCGCATCCCAGCGCGGCAGCAGCAGCTTATGGAGCTGGTCGCCCAGCAGGAGCAGCAGCTCCCGTTCATTCAACGCACAGTCCATGGGGCGTACCAGCCACCGCAGCGCAAGTCTGCGCTCCTGGGGGAACACCCGCACCTGCCCGCTCAGGAGCGTCGGGCAGGCCAGTTCCGGCGGAAGGGCGGACAGCTCCAGCGCCTGCTCCATCAGGTCATCGGCTGCCGCCAGGCGGAACTCCCACGGGACCGCGATCCCCCGCTGGAACACCTCGTCGATGCCGACGCCCCTCTCCATGGGGAACACGGCGATCAGCCCTCCCCGCTCGACAAACGCCCCCCGGAACGCCGGGCAGCCCTGAAGCCCTTCGTAAAGCCGCAGATATTTGCGCAGGCAGGCGCCCTCGTAGACATTGAGCAGCATCTGCGGCTTTTCCCGCTGCCGGATATCCACCGCGCACAGCGCTGCATAGTCCGGGGCTGCGTCCAGCACCTGAACGACCTTATACCGTTCCCGGATCAAAAGAGGCTCCATAGCCGTCTCCTTTCCGCCCCGCCGCCTGTTACTCCACGATCACGAAAGCGCTGGCGCGGGCATTCTCGTCTGCGCGGGCAGACGCAGTCACCTCATAGGTGCCCGGCGTCTCGGGCGCGTGATAGATTCCGTTGCGGTCGATCTCGCCGCCGTTTTCGTCCCGTACCTCCCAGCGCACAGCCTTGTCCGCACTGCCGTTGACCTCCGCCCTGAACTGGAACGATTCCCGCTTTTTCATTCGGGTGATCTCCGGCCTGATCTGGATCGTGACCCGGTCCTGCCCCATCAGGCGGCTGGTATCGTGCTCCGGCTTCTGGGCAAAATAATGCACCCGCAGCCGGCTTCCGCTGACCGTATCGTGCAGCCAGACGCCGATCTTCATGGTCCCGCGCTCGGGGTACACGATGGCGGCAGCTTCCACCCAGGGCGGGGTCTCCTCCACCGCCTTGGACTTGAACACCTCGCTGTTGCCCACCAGCAGCAGCGTCTCCCCTGCGCGGCTGGGGAACTCCACGCTCAGGCGCACATCCACCGCGCCCTGCCCCAGTCCGTGGGGGATCTCCTGGCTGAAATAGCGGTTGTTCACGCGGATGCCACCGGACATTTCCAGCTCCACCACGCCATGGCTCATCGAATAATCGTACTGTTCCGGCGAGGGGATCCCGAAATCCAGCGACAGCGTATCGGTAGCGGCGTGATACCGCGCCTGCACCTCCGGCTTCTGCCAGTATTCCAGCGAGCGGACCGTTGTTTTGACCTCCATCTCGGGATGGGACGCGGTCTCAGCCGGATGCTCCGCACGGATGCTCTGTTCAAAGGGGAGCGACGTCGCCGAGCTGAGGAACACGCCCCCGCTGGAGCGGATCAGTTCCAGCTTGGCCAGATAGATCGGCAGCTCCGCGCCCGCCAGATGCCGCGCCAGGGTATCCTCCCGGCGAAGGACTGCGTCCACGCCTTCCCGGCTGGCACAGAGCCGCACCGGCGCGTCCAGCTTCAGATAGTGCTTGTACCGGCGGCTGCCCACCTCCAGGTCCAGCTCTGCCTCCACCGGGAACAACTGGCTCTGCAGGTCGCTCAGCTCCTGCGCCTGGACGCGGAAGCTGGTCCAGATGACATTCTTCTTTTCCTCCGGGCTTTGGGCATATTCCAGCCGCAGCCGCCCATTCTCCGTCTGAACAAGGTTGCTCTCGCCCTCTAACGTAAAGCGGATGGGCGGCACCGAGTGGTTTTTCACGATCAGGACCCGTACCGTAAATTCGCTGCCCGCGCAGGCTGTGGACGGCGCGGTGAGAAGAAGGGTCAGCTCCTCGTCCGCAAACAGCACGTTGATGTTCTGCTCGCCCCGGCATTCCAGGATCTGGCGGTAGGGCGGCGCCTCGCTGCTCAGATACAGCCGACAGCTCTCCCGCGTGACATTGTACTGATGGCTGGACTCGATATCCACCCCCACCGCGTTGACGGGCTGGATCTCCTCCTCCCGGTAAGCCAGACACAGGTATGCGTCCAGCCGGTCCTTCTTCAGTTCCTCGTAGCCCTCCAGCATCTGGAGCTTGCGCACCAGCGGCTCCTCCAGCACCATCTCTCGCCCGTGGTAGTCCAGCGCCATACCGCTCTCGATCAGGAGGGTGGTGTCGTCGCTGACCGTGACGCCCATGCCGCAGACCACGCCCGCGCCATGCAGCATCCGGTTGCTCAGCTCCTGCTTGCTGCGGAAGTAATCCTGCTCCCGCTCAAAATCGCGGACCGTCAGCAGCTTGCCGTAATAATAGCGATTGCGCTCCAGCGGGAAATAACCGGAATGTTTCATTTTGCTTCCTCTCCTATCACCGTATCAAAGTGGATCGCGGTACTTTCGTCCACCGCAGCCGGCACGAACCCGCTGACCGTGGAATTGATGCCCAGATAGGTGTGCCCGCCCAGATGGATCTTGCTGCGCAGCAGCACCAGCTGCATCTCCATCTGCGCGGGGATGTACTTCCGCATCTGGTCCATAAAGCTCTGGGCCTCCTCCCGCGTCTGGAAGGCATCCTCCTTCAGCAGGACGAAAAAGCGGCATGGATCCTCGCCGAACAGACGGCGGCAGGTCTCCTGATCCACACAGTCCGGGGCATTGGGGTCCACTTGCGCGTACTCGATCAGGATCGGCTCCTGTCCGGTCAGCCGACGGACCGTGCGCCGGATGCCCGCGGGCGTATACATGGTGCGCACGTCCTCCGCGGCAGATGCCACCCAGCGGCGCAGCGCACGGAGATCGGCATGTCTGCCGTCCAGATACAGCCACCCGGACAGATACCGCAGCATGGCCTCGCTGTCATTTTCGTAGTCCAGCAGGGCGGGGATGCCGTTGATCCGCTCCTCCATATCCTGCAGCATGCTGTGGAAGATCTCGAGGAACCGTTCGGTGGTGGGGTCTCCCCGGTAGATCGCCGGGAGATGATCGCTCATCCGGTCACCGCCCATCCAGAACGTGACCTTGCGGAGGACCACATCCTCCGCACTGCCGGACAGGAGCTCCACGGCCAGCCACAGATAGCGGCCTCTCTGCTCCACGAGCAGATCCGGCCCCGTCCCTGCCGGGGCGCCGAATCTCTGCGCAATCCGATGCTGTGCCCGGCCGTATTCCTGCCCGGCCTCCCGCATGGATGCGCTCAGGCTCTTCCAGAAGTCCTCCTGCTCATCCAGCGCCAGCGCGTACACCCGCAGGGAGCTGCCCCGCGGCAGCTCGCAGTCCAGCGTTACCCGTCCCCAGACATAACCGGCCTCGCCGCTGTCTGCGGCGGGCAGGCAGACCAGTCCCGCGCTGTAACGCTGCGTGTCCAGCACCAGCGCATCTCCCCGCAGCTCCACATTGCACCGCAGCGCGGAGAGCCATCGCTCCCGCAGACACCATACCAGGCGCTGCTGTTTTTTCTTCATAAAACGCCTCCCCCTGGCAGGCCCCAGTTTCTCAAATCAATCGGACAAAACGCTCAGACCCTCCAGGAACGGCGCACCGTCTGCCGGCAGGGTCAGGTCGCCGGTCACGGTCAGGACACAGCCGGACGCAGAGGAGGACAGCTCCACGCGGCGCACCGCCATCACGCCGGGCAGCTTCTGGAACGCCGCCGCCAGGTCTGCGGCTGAGACCGGATCCCCGATGCGGCGGCCCCCCCTGCGCACCCGCAGGCAGCGGATCGCCGCACGGCGCAGCTCCTGCTCCCGGACCGGGCCGGAGGTCTGGACACGCACCGTCAGCGAGACCCCAACATACCGTGGCGGAACGACCCACAGCTCCGTGCCGACCGGACGCAGCGTCTCGAGGTTGTGCCGGACCGCCTGAAGGAACCGCGGGTCCGGCAGAGGCTTGTCGGCGGGCGACGCCGGCATGACCGCCACCGTGACCACCGGTCGGCTGTTCTGCACCGCGCCGTCCCTGGGGTCCCGGCCCGGCAGCGCCCGAGCGGACTCCACCCGCAGGCCCGGCGTCCCGCAGGCCAGTTCTTCGTAGTCCTCCGCCGTGACACAGGGGTGTTCCTGCTCCATGCGGCACAGCAGCCGCGCGGCGGCCTCGGCGGTGGTCTCCTCATCCCGTCCGCCCGTGGAGGCGTCGTTGGCCACAGCCCGCCCGTCTGCAAGGTGGAGCCTCTCCCCTGCCGGGATGTTCCCGCCTTTTCCTTCTGTCAGGACCAGCCCGGCCAGAAAGATCGCGGCATCGCCCCGCGGCACCACTGCGCCGTTCTCGCCATTGCCAAAAAGGATCTCCTCCCGCTCTGGAGAATAAGTAAAACATCGATCCCGCGGACCACAGGAGTACAGGTCCTCCGCGTACTGCCAGAGCTGCGGACGGATTGCTCCGTCCGGGCAGAGCGTATCGCAGATCAGGACGAACCGGTCCGTGCGGAGCTTCCGCCCGCCCAGGTCCAACCGGAGCGTCTGTCCCGGCAGGCCGTCCGAATCGAAAAACAGGTCCTGGTAATGGATCGGGTCCGAACAGGCCACATACAGGTTGGGTTCGCCATCCTGCACCGCGCCGGTGCTGTCCAGACGGATGCCGGATCCCTCTTCCCGCGCCGCGGGCTGCGCGTCGCACTGCTCCCAGCCGGTCTCCCGGCGCAGGAACACCGTAAATTCTCCCTCCCGGGCCGCGTCCTCTCCGAACAGCACCCAGGTATCCGGCGCGGCCGGCACCGTCAGGCAGTGCAGCTCCGACCAGGTCTCCTGCTGCACCGCCCAGCCGCAGCCGGAGCAGGCGGCACGCAGCACGACCTCCTCTTCGCACCCCGGGTCGGTCAGGCGGAGGCGAAGGTACCGCGCCTTTGCCATCTGGGGCACAGGGCGGGTCTCCTGCCATTCCGGCGGGGCCGCCAGCGTGACCAGACCGCTCTGGCTCAGGGCATGGGTCTCGTCCGAAAGGATCTGCGCCGCTCCCGCGCCCTCCAGCTCCCACGCAATGACGCGGGGGCATTGTGCCGGGTCAGCAAAGGCATTGCGGGGCGGCACGCCCGCGTCCTCCAGCTCGAACCAGAGCGGGATCTTTGCCGCGCCAAAGGTTTCCAGACCGATGAGCAGCTCTCTGCGTCCTTCCGGGCCGGGAGCAAAGATGCTCACGCTGGCGTTCCCCTGCTGCAGCAGGGGGAAAATATCTTCATAATCCCCGCCGATTTTCTGATAGACCCCCACGATCTTCGCAGGCTGAGCAGGGATATCATCTTCCAGCTCAAACACGATACCTTCCGAGGTCTCCAGCCGCGCACCCCGGCGGCAGGCCGCACCCGGCGTCAGCCAGCGCACCCGGCAGCGCGCACTGACGGCAGGCCGTACCCGTTCCCCCGCCAGCTTGAGCAGCTTGCGCTTCATCGCATCGGTATAGGCGTTCAGATGGAACTGCTGCAATTCCTTATACCACGCCAGCAGCTCGATCAGGGTGATGCCCGGGTCCGATGGATTGTGGTTGGTCCACTGCGGACAGAGCTGCGGCAGCCGGCTCACCGCGTGCTCCACGATCTCGTCAAAGTTCTGATCGTCCAGATCTCGGGGTCTCAGCATCCCTGCGCCCTCCTTTCACAAAAATATCGGTCCCGTCTATCCGATGCGGACCGTATGAAGTCCGCTC
>JBJERT010000160.1:0-6281 GCA_051882435.1 Faecalibacterium sp. | reverse complement strand
GCCTTCCGCACAGAACAGAGGCGTGGTCAGCCGCAAAACCTCCCGCCTTCTCCCCTGTTACTTCTCCTGCTCCACCTCCGCACTCTCGTCCACGGTATCCAGCTCCACCGCGCTGGCCTCCGCGTCGGCACGGGTCACATCCGGGGCGATCACGCCGTCGCCGTTCAGGTCCTGGCCGGTCACAGCCTCCAGCACCGATTCGGTCTCGGGATGCAGCTTCATAAAGCGGCGCACCGCCAGCATGGTGTACAGCGCGCTGAACAGGTTGATGGAGCCTTCCACGATGAGGATGATGCCGATGGCCATGACCAGCGTCTCCATCGTGCCGAAGGGGTTGACGATCATGATGATGCCCAGCACGATGCTCAGCGCTGCCAGCAGCAGAAAGCCTTTCCAGCTCGCGTAGCCGCAGCGGCGCAGCTCCAGCGCGTTCTGAACCCGGCCCAGACTGTCGAAAATGACGAACAGGCCGAACACGATGGGCAGCACACGCACCACGATGTCACTGCGGAAGATCAGGAACGCGCCCAGTCCCAGGCAGACCAGACCAGAGATCAGGGTGAGCTGGCTCTGGAAGATGCCGCGTTCCACCGTGAAGTAGCGGATGAGCTGCACCACGGCGCAGGCCAGCACCACCGCGCCCAGCGCGGCGCACACAAGGCTCAGCGCCGTGCCCGGCATCAGCAGCAGGAACACCCCCAGCGCCAGATACAGCACGCTCATCAGGATCAGATTCCACTTCAGCTTTTTGACCATAAATGTTCACGTTCCTTTCTCGTCCGTAACGGACCCGCGGTTGTGCGCCCCCGTCAGCGGGCGGGGTGCTCGTACAGGGGGAGGATGACCTTTTTATTGGTATAGGCCATGAACGCGAGGCTCAGCACACAGCTGAACACCTCCGCGACCAGAAAGGCCCACCAGACCCAGTTCACATTGCCGCTCAGGCTCAGCAGCCAGGCCACGGGCAGCAGCACCGCCAGCTGGCGGCAGATCGAGACGATCAGGCTGAACACGCCGTTGCCTAGCGCCTGGAACACCGACGACAGCACGACGCCGATGCCCGCCAGCAGAAAGTGCAGCGAGATGGTGCGCAGCGCGGGCACACCGATGGCCAGCATGGCATCGCTGGCCGCAAAAACGCCCAGCACCTGATCGGGCAGGAATTGGAAGATCAGCACACCGATGAACATGATACACTCGGCGTAGAAGATGGACAGCGCGATGGTCTTTTTCACGCGGTCGGGGCGGCGCGCGCCATAGTTATAGCTGATGATGGGCACCATGCCGTTGTTCAGGCCGAACACCGGCATGAACACGAAGCTCTGGAGCTTGAAATATACGCCGAACACCGCCACGGCCGTTGCGGAGAAGGCCATCAGGATCTTGTTGATGCCAAAGACCATAACGCTGCCCACGCACTGCATGGCGATGCTGGGCAGGCCCACCGTATAAATTCGGCCGATGACCTTGCCGTCGGGCCGGAAGCCCCGCAGGCGGAACTGGATCTCCGGGTTTTTGCGGAAGTTGAAATAGGTGCCCACCGCCGCGCCGCAGAGCTGGCCGATGACCGTCGCCACCGCCGCGCCCGTGGTGCCGGAAAGCGCCTCGCCGCAATAGCCGAAAATGAAGATGGGGTCCAGGATGATGTTCGTCACCGCGCCCACCAGCTGGCTGACCATGCTGTAGGTCGTGCGCCCGGTGGAGGCCAGCAGCTTTTCCATCATGGTCGCGGCGAAAACGCCCTGACTGAAGATGCAGCAGATGGACAGATAGCTCACGCCCTGCGCGATGATCTCCGGGTCGGTGGTCTGGGCGCGGAAATATGCCCCCACGCAGGTGAAGCCGATGAGCATGAACACCGCGCAGCTGCACGCCGCAAGGAACAGGCCGTTCACCGCGGTTTTGTTGGCGCGGTCCTGATCCTGCTCGCCCAGGCTCTTGGAGAGCATGGCGTTGACGCCCACGCCCGTGCCCACGCCCACGGCGATCATGACGTTTTGCAGCGAGAACGCCAGCGAAACGGCGGTCAGAGCGCTTTCGCTCACATGGGACACGAACACCGAGTCCACAACATTATACAGCGCCTGCACCAGCATCGAGATCATCATAGGCACACTCAGCTTGACCAGAAGCGGATTGATGGCCATGGTCCCCATGATATTTTCCCGGCCGGAGACGGAAGGATTTACAGCTTGATTCTTTTCCACATTTTTCTCCTGTTTGTCATCCTTTTACGGAGGAAGTTTCGCGGCCCGTCTCTTTTCCCAAAACGTGGGCAGGGCGCACCCGCACCCTGCCCACCGGAGACCGTTTCGAGCCGCGGGCCTCTCAGCCCAGCGTTTTTTCCTTGGCGGCGGCCGCGTCCAGGATCATCTTGACGCAGGCTTCCTGTCCCAGCGCGGCGTTCAGCGCAAGGTCATAGTTATGGGCGTCGCCCCAGCGGTTCTGGGTGTAATAATTATAGTAGGCCGAGCGCTTGCGGTCGGTCTTGTCGATGGCGTCGCGGATGCCCTTTTCGCTCTTGTCCTTGACCAGCGGGTTGATCTTGGCGTACTCCCGCCGCCACTCCACCGGCGCATAGATGAACACGCGCAGCACGTCCTTGCGCTCCCGCAGGACGTAGTCGCCGCAGCGGCCCAGGATCACACAGGGGCCTTCCTCGGCCAGCTGCTTGATGATGCGGCTCTGGAGGATGAACACCTGATCCCCCAGCGGCAGATCGTTGCCCATGGTGTACAGGCTGTACAGCAGGCTGTGGGTGTGCTGCTTTTCGCTGGCAGCCACTGCCTCCTCCGAAAGGCCGGACTTCTGCGCCGCCATGGTGATCAGCTCCTTGTCGTAGAGCTTGATGCCCAGGGCCTTCGCCACGTCCTCTGCAATGTAGCGTCCGCCGGTGCAGAACTCACGGCCGACCGTAATGATCGTTTTCGCCATAATGTTTCCTCCTTATCACATATCATGGTCCTGCGGAGACCGCCGGGGCGGCGTCCGCGGGAGCGGGGGCTTTTTGGGGCGGGGCGGCAGGCAGGCGGATCTCCGCCACCCGCATCGTGCCGGTCTGGTCCACTGCGTAGACGCTGCACCGGCCTCCCTCGGCCAGCTGCTCGGGCGGGAACAGAAGCCCGCCCCGTTCGGTGCGCTCCATGCGGCGGAAGGTCCGGTGCGCTGTGGTCGCGTGGGCTACGCCGTCATAGACCGCGTAGGCCAGCCAGCCGGAAAAGGATTCCGGCAGCGGGTCCCGCTTGCCGCGCTGGGTAAAATAATAGCTGCCGTCCGTCGTCTCGCGTTCCAGCTCGCACCGGACGCGGCGCGGACGGTCCGTCCGGGCATCCCGGGGCTTGGGGCGCAGCGCCACGGCCCGCCCGGTAAAATAGCGCATGAAATCGGCCAGAGCCATGGTGCGGTTGACCGCGCCGTCCAGCTCGGCGGCAGGGTCGTTGAGCAGCACATAGTCCGCCATGACCGCGTCGTCATGGCCAAAGCCGTGCACGGCCATCCAGACCGCGGCCGCGCCCTGCTGACCGTGGACCCGGCTCTCCATCTGCACCGCCACAGAACAGTTGTCGTGGATCTGGGTGCGCAGGTCCTTCAGGTCCATCCATGCCTGCCAGCAGGGATAGCCGCAGCAGCCCGCGGCAGCGGCAGCGAACGCCGCGTTCCCGGTGCTGCTGGTGGCCATATCTTCCATCAGATAGGCCACCTCCTCGGGCAGGATGTCCTCGCCCCAGCGGTTCATCAGCGACGCCATCACCAGCGGCAGGTCCATCTCCCGCCCAAACGTCGGGTCGTGGGTGCCGATGCTGTATTCCGGCAGGTACAGCCGCCGGTTGAGGGGCGCGCCGCTCTGCTTTTCCCACGCGAGGGGGCGCACCGCGGCGGCCAGCAGCCGCACCGCGGGGGTCGCCTTGTCGTCGTTGGTCGAAAGGTTCACCTGGAGCTGAAGCCCCGTGCCGCCGCCCGGCACCGCCACCGTCACCGTGTCCCCCATCAGGAACACCAGACCGTCCTCGCTCTGAGAGTGTACGCTGCACCGGGGATAATCCGGCGCCCACTTTCCAAAGCTCATCCAGCCCGTCCACGCGCCGCCCGCGTAGACCCGGCACCGCACCTCCAGCATGGTGTTCTGCGGCGCGCAGGCGTTCCAGCTCACGTTCAGATTGCAGAACGCCGGCATCGCAAACTCCGGCGTGGTGTAGCTCCCGTAGGGCATGGAGCGCCCCGCCACGCTGTCCAGCACCAGACAGCCGTTGTCCAGCGCCACATTGTCCAGCGCCCCGCGGGAGAACGTCTCGGTCCCCTCCAGGATCAGATTATTTCGTTGTTCCATCCCCACACTCCTTTGCCGCGCAGCGCCTCAGCGGTCCGCGCCGGGGGTGTCGTCGGCGTCCTCGGTCTGGCTGGGATGGGCCGCGGCCCACGCCTCGGCCTCGGCGCGTTCTGCGGCCAGAGCCTGCTCCAGCTCGGCGTCCCGCAGCTTCTGGATATTCTCCTCGATGTGGAACACCCGGTCGAGGTCGTCGTAAACGATCTGGCAGGACACCTCACAGGAGAACCAGAAGCCGAACACCAGCATCAGCAGCAGGCCCAGCGGCATGCACAAAATGACCAGGCCCCAGAAAATGATCTGCACGACCGAAGCCGCCAGCGCATGGGGCAGGAACGCGATCATGCAGTTGACGCTGTTCTTCAGCGTCTGGAACAGGGGCTGGTCCAGCAGCACCACCTGCGGCCACATATAAGAGAACAGCATGTGGAACAGCACCAGATTCAGCACCATTCCCACCCACATGGGCAGGCCCACGTTCACGCCCTGATAGAGCATGTTGAAGCAGAAATACGCCAGAAAGATCTGCACCGTGACCACCACGCAGTAGAGCACGCCCGGCAGGATGCTGGCCTTGAAGTTGCGCTTGAACGCCTTGCGGTAGGTGCTCCACCAGTAGCCGGCCTCGTCGCGCAGCGCGCGCAGCACGGTATCGTACATGCCCGCCAGCACCGGCCCCGCCAGCACGCCGCCCACCGCGGCGCTGATGACCATGACCGGCAGGCTGTTCATCAGGAATCCGATGTACACCAGACAGATGACCGGCAGAAAGCCCAGGCAGGTGATGAGATTCGCCAGGAACATGCCGTTCATGTCGCGGCCGACCAGCTCGAAAAAGCGCCCGACGCCTGTTTTGCGGGGAGCGCCCTTTTCTACGCCCGGCCCGGCCTTGAAATCATTCGCAGAAGGAAACAGTCCCATTCTTTTTTGAACCCTCTCTTTCGCACCGCGGCGCAGAGCGCCATTGTGCTGTTTTTGCACCTATAACTATACCCGCATTTTGTGGATTTTGCAAGAGCTTTGCGGCGCGCAGAGAATGTGAATTGTAAAAAAAGTGTTTTCTCTCCCTTTTTTCTCCAAAATGTGCTACAATAAAGCTGGCGCCGTCTTTGGGACCCCCGCGCCAGAAGGAGGTATCTTGCGTGAATCTTTTCCGCACTCTCGCGATGTTCACATACCTGTTCGGGTACATGATCGTCCATTACGGCACCCTCCGCCGGGCCGAGCGGGCCTTCGACTCCGGCGACCTCGAAACGGTGGAACGGCTCGTGCGGGAGAACATCCCCCGCTGGAGCCGCGGCATCCTGCGCATCACAGGCGTTTCCCTCACGGTGGAGGGGCTGGAGAACATCCCCCCGGACCGCCCCTGTGTGTTCGTGGCCAACCACCGCAGCTATTATGATATCCCTCTGCTCCTGTCCTCGCTGGACGCGCCCCACGGCCTGCTGGCGAAAAAGGAGCTGGAAAAGCTGCCCCTCATCAACCGCTGGATGCGGATGCTGGGCTGCGTCTATGTGGACCGGGACGATATGCGGGCTTCGGTCCGGGCGCTGAACGACGCCACCGAGGTCGTGGAAAGTGGCCGCAGCTTCATCATCTTCCCCGAAGGCACCCGCTACAAAGGCGAGGAGGGCGGCGCGGGCGAGTTCAAGCAGGGCGCGTTCCGCATCGCCGTCAAGACCGGCGCGCCGGTGGTCCCCGTGGCCATTTCGGGCGCGCGGGGGCTGTTCGAGTGCCACCACTGCATCACCACCCCCGGCCCGGTGCGCATCCGCGTGCTGCCGCCCATCCAGACCACCGGCATGAGCCGCGCCGAGCAGAAGCAGCTTCCCGCCGCCGTGCGGCAGACGATTTTGGCGCAGCTTTAAGGGCGCAGCCCCAGCGCGCGGGAGCGCGCAAACCGGTGCCGCCGCCTTCCGTCAAACCAGCAAACTCGCCCGCCCATCGCGCAGGCGAT
>JBJERT010000159.1:0-6339 GCA_051882435.1 Faecalibacterium sp. | reverse complement strand
TGCTTCGGCCTTGGGCGGCCTCGCAAAAATCAGAGCGCGGCCCCAGCAGAGCCTCCCTGTTTCCGCCGCTGGCGGCGGTCGGCTCCGCTGCAAAAAAACTTTTCACACGGCCCACACATTCGTGTGGGCCAAATTTTTATCTATGTGCAGGTTTCGGCACCGGTTTGCGCGCTCCCGCGCGCTGGGGCTGCGCCCTATAACAAACAGGCCGGACGCTCCTCCTTTGGGGAACGTCCGGCCTGTATTTTTATGCGCTTTGGGGAAATGCTGCAAAACGCGCATGCGTTTTGCTAGAGAAAAGCTTTTTCGGTTCCTTTTTCTCGAAAAAGGAACAAAAAAACTCCCGTCAAATCTTCTCGATGGTGATGCTCCACTCGCTGGTCATGGCCTCGTCCGGCTCCAGCACCTCGTGCTTGCCTTCCTCGTTGACGCTGTTGGCCCAGCCGTTCCACGGCTCCATGCAGACGAAGCTCTCGGCATCCTGCTGCCACAGCACGCCGTTGTCGAAGGTCTCGTCTGCGTCCACGGTGACCTTGTGGCCGTTGCCGCTGTCTGTAAAGGTCATAGGGAACTGCACACCGGTCATCAGACGGATGGTGTTGTCCGCGCCCTCCTTGCGGGTGAGGGTGATCTTCTCCGGGGCGGCGGGCTGCTCGCCCTTGGCGTTCTCGGAGCAGGTGGCACACTTGATATCAAAGTCCACATTCTCCAGCTTGGAGGCCACGAAATAGGGGTGGTAGCCAAAGCTGAACGGCATGGGCTTGTCGCCCTCATTGATGATGGTCAGGCTGATGGTCGCCTTGTTGCCCTGAAGGCCATAGGTGACCATGAGGGTAAAGTCAAAGGGATAGAGGAACTTGGTCAGCGGGGTAGCTTCCAGCACGAGGGTCACGCCATCGGGGCCGACGCTCTCCACCTCCCACGCACACAGGTCCGCGAAGCCGTGGGTCTCCATGGGATAGGGTTTGCCGTCGAAGATATGCACACCGCCATCCGGGTTGCCGCAGCTGGGGAACAGGACCGGCACCGCAAAGCGGGGGCGGTTGCACTCGCTGAAATTGGGGCGGCGGGTCCAGATATACTCGTCGCCGTCCAGCGTAAAGCCGGTGATCATGCCGCCGCGCTCGGGGGTAATGGTCAGGGCGGTCTTAGCTGCGGGGTCGGTGATGACATACTGCTCATAGCAGGCGCCATTTTCCGTGATGTACTGGGTAGTGATCTGGTTCATGGAATCAACCTCCTTTTCATTGCCAAAAAGAGGCCGCCGCACAGCCGGGAACGGACGCGCAGCAGCCCCTCTGGATTCAGTTTACAGCACGACGCCATCCTTGAAGATGGAGATCTCGCGGAAGCCGCGGGCCTCTGCCTTGGTCTGCTCGCCGCTGGCGACGCGGATGACCAGCTTCAGCAGGTCCTCTGCCGCCTCGTCGATGGTCTTTTCGCCGTCAGCGACCACACCGGCATTGAAGTCGATCCAGGCCGACTTCTTGGTGGCCAGCGGGGTGTTGGTGGCGATCTTCAGGGTGGGAGCCGGGGCCGAGAACGGCGTGCCGCGGCCGGTGGAGAACAGGATCATGTGCGCGCCCGCCGCGGTCATCGCGGTAGCGGACACCAGATCGTTGCCCGGGCCGTAGAGCATGTTCAGGCCCTTGGTGACCACAGGGTCGCCGTAGCCGATCACGTCCATGATGGGCGCGGTACCGCCCTTCTGGACGCAGCCGCAGCTCTTATCTTCCAGCGTAGTGATGCCGCCCTGCTTGTTGCCCGGAGAGGGGTTATCATAGACGACCTCATTGTGGCTGATGAAGTAATTCTTGAAGCCGTTGATCATGTGCTCTGCCTTGCCAAACACCTGCTCATTGATGCAGCGATCCATCAGGAAGCCCTCGGCGCCGAACATCTCGGGCACCTCGGTCAGGACGGTGGAGCCGCCGCGCTGGCCCATCATATCCGAGAAGCGGCCGATGGTGGGGTTGGCGGTGATGCCGGACAGGCCGTCCGAGCCGCCGCACTTCATGCCGACCACCAGATCAGACACGGGGATCGGCTCGCGCTGGAACTGGCCCGCGTAGGCGGCCAGCTCCTTGAGGATGTCGCGGGCAGCGCTGAACTCGTCCTCCACTTCCTGGCAGGTCAGGAACTTGACGCGGTCGGGGTCATACTCGCCCAGCTCCGCCACGAACTGGTCATGCTGGAGGTTCTCGCAGCCCAGATGCAGCACGAGGACGGCGGCAGCGTTGGGATGGCGGACCAGAGAAGCCAGCAGCTTGCGGGTCTGTGCGTGGTCATGGCCGGTCTGGCTGCATCCGAAGGGATGGGTGAAGGTATACAGGCCCTCGATGGAGCCGGTCACGAGGTCCTGGTTCTCCGAGACGATCTTCTTGGCGATATCGTTGACGCAGCCCACGGTGGGGATGATCCAGATCTCGTTGCGGATGGCGGCGCGGCCGTCCTTGCGGCGGAAGCCCATAAAGGTCTCCGGCTCCACCTTGGGCAGGGGGGCCAGATCCGGGGCGGGGTTGTAGCTGTACTCCACCTCGCCGGACAGGTTGGTCTTGACATTGTGGGTGTGCATCCAGGTGCCCGGCTCGGCGTCGGCAGTAGCGTGGCCGATGGGGAAGCCATACTTGATGACGTTCTCGCCTTCCTTGATGGGCTGGACAGCCATCTTGTGGCCCTGGGGGATATCCTCGATAGCGGTCACGGACAGGCCGTCGACCTCCACCAGAGTGCCCTTGGCGATGGGGTGCAGTGCCACCACGACATTGTCGATGGGGCTGATATGAATAGCCTGCGGCATAATCGTTCTCCTCAGTCGTTTGCGGTGCGCAAGGGGGCGGGCCGGAACGTTCCCAGCCCGCCCCCGGCGCATCAGCTCAAGTTCGAATTACAGGCAGCTCTTGTAGGCAGCCTCAGCGCCCTCGGCGCGGATCAGCTCGAGATCAGCCAGAACAGCGGCCTCGACACCCGGGATCTGGGTCAGGTCCTGATCCCACATCTGGGTGTTGGTCAGTACGGCGTGTACCAGCTCGGCGGCGGTGTCATCCTTGTGGGCATAGTAGAAGTCCAGCGCCCATGCGTCGTCCTGGATCTTGTAGGTGTTGCCTGCGGGGCGCTTGCAGATCAGGCCGTCGGCAGCGCGCTCCTGGATATCGTTGGAGTAGAAGGCGATGTAGGCGGCCAGGCTCATGGTCAGGCACTTGGGCAGCTCCTTCTTCTCCTCGATGTAGCCCAGGAAGGAAGGCATGTTGCGGGCCTTCCACTTGGAGGTGGAGTTCAGGGAGATGCTCATCAGCTCGTGGTTGATGAACGGGTTGTTGAAGCGGTCCTGAACAGCGGAGGCGAAGTCCTCCAGATCCTTCTTGTCCAGCGGCAGGGTGGGGATGACCTCCTCATGCAGCATCTTGTTCATGAAGCCGCGGATGGTGTCGTTGTGCATGCAGTCGCGCACGATATCGAAGCCCGCCAGATAGGCGCCCAGCACAAAGCCGGTGTGCGCGCCGTTCAGGATGCGGACCTTGCGCTTCTTGTACGGGGTGACGTCGGGCACGACCATGACGTTGACGCCGGCCTTCTTGAACGGGAGCTTGTCCTCCAGCCATGCCGGGCCTTCGATGACCCACACGCCGAACACTTCGCCCACGTCCAGCACCTGATCGTGGTAGCCGTTGGCCTCTTCCATGGCGGCCAGCTCCTGCGGGTCACGGATGCGGCCCGGGACGATGCGGTCCACCAGCGTGGAGCAGAAGGTGTTGGACTCGTTCATCCAGTCGATGAAGCCCTGCTCCAGGCCCCAGTCCTTGGCGTAGTTGTTGCAGCACTTCTGCAGCTCCTTGCCGTTGTTGTCGATCAGCTCGCAGGACAGGATGACCAGACCCTTGTCCGCTGCGCCGTTGAACGCCTTGTAGCGCTCGAACAGCACACGGGTCAGCTTGGCGGGGAAGCTGGAGGGCGGGACCTGATCGAACTGGCTGTCGCCCTGCGTGTAGGCGATACCAGCCTCGGTGGTGTTGGAGGCGATGATCTCCAGATCCGGGGATGCGGCCAGAGCCAGCACCTTGTCCCAGCTGCCCTCGGTGTAGGGGCACACGCAGTCGCTGACGCAGGAGATCACGCGCTTGGCATCGATCTTCTCGCCCTTCTCGCTGCCGCGCAGATACAGGGTGTACAGGCCCTCCTGCGCGTTGATCCAGTCGGCCATCTGGGGGAAGTTGCCGATGGGCTGCACCAGACTGACCTTGCCGTTCCAGCCGGCCTTTTCGTTTGCAATGTCAAAGAAGTAATCCACGAAAGCGCGCAGGAAGTTGCCCTCGCCAAACTGCATGACCTTGACCGGGGCGTCCTTGAGGATGTAGCCCTGATAACCGGACTGCTCCAGGACCTTGTAATTCAAAGTTTCCATTTGCTCTTGTCTCCTTTTGCTCAGTTGCTTTGCGTTCTCGCCGGGGGGCATAGCTCCCCCGTTTCCTACCTTCTATTTTAGAATGTTGTATACAAATAAGTCAAGTGGTTCTTGAAGATTTTTTGCCCAAAAATAGCCCTCCTTCACAAATTCCAGCGAAACTAACAATCAATTCTCTTAAAATTTGTCAATTTTTCAGTTGTATACATGGGCCTTTTTCGGTATACTAATGGTAAGGCGAAGTCTGCCTTTCTGGCAGGCCGGTTCATGACGGAACACAACGAACAAAAAGGAGTCGGTAAACCATGAAAGCATTTATGGATAAGGACTTTATGCTCCAGTCCCCCACCGCACAGCACCTGTACCACGACTATGCAGAGGCCATGCCCATCTGCGACTATCACTGCCATATCCCCCCGCGCGAGATCTATGAGAACCGCCGCTTTGAGAACATCGCTCAGGTCTGGCTGGGCGGCCGCAACCCGGACGGCAGCTATTTCGGCGACCACTACAAGTGGCGCGTCATGCGTTCCAACGGCGTGCCCGAGGAGTACATCACCGGCGACAAGCCCGACCGCGAGCGTTTCCAGAAATTTGCCGAGGCGCTGCCCATGGCCATCGGCAACCCCATGCACCACTGGACCAATCTGGAACTGCACAAGTATTTCGGCTATGAGGGCGTCCTGAACGGCGACACCGCCGAGGAGGTCTGGAACCTGTGCAACGACAAGCTGCAGAACGATCCCAAGCTGACCGTCCGCGGCCTGATCGAGCAGTCCAATGTTTCCTTCATCGGCACCACCGACGACCCCATCGACACGCTGGAGTGGCACGAGAAGATCAAGAACGATCCCACCATCAAGTTCACCGTGGCCCCCTCCTTCCGCCCGGACAAGGCCATCAACATCAACAAGCCCGGCTTCGTGGAGTACATGGGCAAGCTGGCCGCCAGCGTGGGCAAGGAGAGCCTGGGCTGCATCCACTGCGTCATGGACGCCCTGACCCAGCGCATCGAGTTCTTCGTCAGCCTGGGCTGCCGCGCCTCTGACCACGGCCTGGATTATGTGCCCTACCGTGAGGCCACGCTGGAGGAAGTGGACGCCATCTACAAGAAGGCCATGGCCGGCGAGGCCGTGACTCTGGAGGAGGCCGAGAAGTACCAGACCGCCATCCTCATCCATCTGGGCAAGCAGTACCACCGCCTGAACGTCGTGATGCAGCTGCACTTCAACTGCCTGCGCGGCGTCAACCGCAAGATGAACAGCCTGCTGGGCCCCGACACCGGCTTTGACATGATCAACACCCGCTCCTGCGGCGGCGAGATCGCCAGCCTGCTCAGCGCGCTGAACGATACCGACGAGTGCCCCAAGACCATCATCTACAGCCTGAACCCCGCCGACAACGAGCAGATCGGCACCATTCTGGGCTGCTTCCAGAGCAGCGAGGTCCCGGGCAAGATCCAGCACGGCTCCGCCTGGTGGTTCAATGACCAGAAGATCGGTATGGAGAATCAGATCAAGAGCCTGGCGAATCTGGGTCTGCTGGGCAACTTTGTCGGTATGCTGACCGACAGCCGCAGCTTCCTGAGCTACACCCGTCACGATTACTTCCGCCGCATCCTGTGCAACGTCATCGGCCAGTGGGTCGAGGACGGCGAGTATCCCGCCGACGAGAAGGCTCTGGAGAAGATCGTCAAGGGCGTCTGCTTCGACAACGCCAAGCGTTACTTCTCCCTGTAAGCTCGTCCTGACCTGCTCCTGAACGATATGCCCCTGGTGTGCAGCCTCTCTGCTGTGCGCCGGGGGTTTTTTGTTCCTTTTTCGAGAAAAAGGAACCGAAAAAGCTTTTTACTGCGCCCATCGCCTACGCGATGGGCGGGCGAGTTTGTTGGTGGGACGGAAGGCGGCGGCACTGGTTTGCGCGCTCCCGCGCGCTGG
>JBJERT010000158.1:0-6364 GCA_051882435.1 Faecalibacterium sp. | reverse complement strand
TGGGCCGATTGAAAAGCTTTTTCGGTTCCTTTTTCTCGAAAAAGGAACAAAACCCTCGTCTTTACATCTTATCCGGCACGTTGACCTTGAACATGGTCAGCACGTTGCGGATGACGTTGCGCACGCCGATGCACAGAGCCAGGCGCGCCTGCTGCAAGGCGGGGTCCGCGCCCTGGATGCGGCAGTTTCCATAGAAACGGTGGAAGGCGCTGGCCAGGTCGATGACGAAGCGGTTGATGCGGCTGGGATCATATTTTTCTGCCGCCATAACGATCTCCTGCGGGAACGCTGCCAGCATGCGGATCAGGTCCATCTCGCTGGGTTCCGTGAGCAGGGAAGCGTTCACGGTCTCCGCCCCGGCAAAGGTCACGCCCTCGCTCTCCAGCTTGCGCAGGATGGAACAGATGCGGGCATGGGCGTACTGCACATAATACACCGGATTCTCGTTGTCGGTGCGGACAGCCTGTCCCAGATCGAAGTCGATGCCGCTGCCCGCGTCGTGCATGTTGAACAGGAACCGCGCACTGTCGATGGGCACTTCCTCCAGCAGGTCGGTCAGGGTGATGGCGTTGCCAGTGCGCTTGGACATGCGGACCGGCTGGCCGTCCTGCATCAGGTTGACCATCTGCATCAGCACCACATCCAGACGGCTGCCGTCCAGCCCAATGGCGTCCATGGCGCCCTTCATGCGGGCGACGTGGCCGTGATGGTCCGCGCCCCACACGTCGATGGCCTTGTCGAAGCCGCGCACGGCCAGCTTGTTATAATGATACGCGATATCGGCGGCAAAGTAGGTGGGGATGCCGTTGGCGCGGACCAGGACCTCGTCCTTGGCCTCCTCCTCGGTGCCGTCGTCGGTCTTTTTCTTGTTCACGGTGCCGTATTTGGCGGCATACTGGGCGCTGCGGTACATCACCGCGCCGTCCTCGGCCCGATAGCACGCGCTGTTTTCCAGCAGCTTGTCCACCACGGCCTGCACCGCGCCGGAATCATGCAGCGTGCTCTCGGGGAACCACACGTCGTATTCGATGCGGTACTTGCCCAGGTCGCGCTTGAGGGCCGCGATGTTCTTGGGCAGCGCATAGTCCACCAGTGCATCCTTGAGCGCGGCAAAGCCCTCGCTCTCAAACAGCGCCTCGTCGCTCAGCCCGGCGCAGGCGGAAACATAGGCGTCGCCGTGCTGTGCGGCGAACTCCCCAGCCAGCACCTTGATGTCCGCGCCCTGATAGCACTCCTTGGGCAGGGGACAGGCCTCCTCGCCGCAGAACTGCTGCAAATAGCGCACCGCAAGGCTCTTGCCGAATTTCTGGATCTGGTTGCCCGCGTCGTTGATATAAAATTCGCGGGTCACGTCGTAGCCCGCCCAGTCCAGAACGGCGGCCAGACAGTCGCCCAGCGCGCCGCCGCGGGCGTTGCCCATGTGCATGGGTCCGGTGGGGTTGGCGGATACGAACTCAACATTGTACTTTTTGCCTTTACCGTAGTCGGTGCGGCCATAGGCGGGGCTGGCGCAGGCGCCCATCACCACGCCGCCCCAAAAGCTGGGCGCCAGGAACAGATTGATAAAGCCCGGCCCGGCCACCTCCACGCGGGCAAAGCAGGTATCCGTCAGATCCAGATGCTTCACCAGTGCTTCGGCGATCATGCGGGGAGCCTTGCGCCAGGTGCGGGCGCCCGCCATGGCCAGATTGGAAGCGATGTCGCCGTTTTTGGTGTCCGCCGGGATCTCCACGATAAAGGCGGGCAGCTCGGCCTCGGGCAGCTCACCCGCAGCCATGGCGGCGCGGGCAGCCTCGGTCAGGAAGGCGCGCGCCTCGTCCAGCGCGGCCTGCCGGGGATTGTAGTTCACAAAGGTCTTTTCAAATTCAGTCATGGGTCCTGTATCCTTTCGTGGGAGAAAACCATCAGTTGATATGGGTCACGGTCAGGTCGATGGAGTTGCGGCTGACCATCTCGGCGCTGTCCGCGTCCAGCAGATAGCTGAACCGGGCGGTGCCGCCTTTTTCGGTCAGCTGGCAGATGATCTCGTCGGCGGTCACACCCAGCGTCAGGGAGCCGTGGCCGGTCTCGTAGTGACACACATTGCGCCGACCCTTCTCGATGAGAAGCTGGGTGTTGGCGGGGCCAAAGCGCAGCATCGCCGCGCGGCTGCCGTCGGCAGCCAGCTTCAGCGTGGTCACACAGCCCGCGTAGCCGGTGGTCTCGGTCTCCTGATAGGTGATGTAGTAGCTGCCCCCGCGCAGCACGAAGCTGCCCCGGGTCATCAGCTCGACGAAATCCGCCTCGCCCTCGCCGTTCGGCTCGATGCGGCTCTTGATGCGGATGATATAATCTTCCTTTAATGGTTTGCTCACTGTTTTTATGGTCCTTATATTCAATATTTGTCAATGGCGATCTGCTCCACCGGCCCGCCGCGGTACTCGCCCAGGAACAGGTCGGCGGTCTGCACGAAATTGTCCGGTGTGTCGCTGACGTAAAAGTGTGCCTGCCCGGCCTGACGGTCGGCGCGCAGGCCGCGTTCCCCCAGCACCCGTTCCAGATGGTGGGCTGCCGTTTTGGCCGGGTCCACCAGCGTGACGCCGCGGCCCATGAACTCGCCGATCATCTGCTGGATGAGCGGGTAATGGGTGCAGCCCAGAATGAGGGTGTCCACATTGGCCTCGCGCAGCCCAGTGAGGTACTGTGCAATGACCAGCCGGGTCACCTGCTGGCGGTCGGGGGCACTGCCGTCCACATAACCGCTCTCCACCAGCGGGACGAAAAGCGGGCAGGCCCGTGCCGTGATCTCCACCCCGGGCACCAGACGCCGCAGCAGCGTTTCATAGCTGCGGGAACGGATGGTCGCCGCTGTGCCGATGACCCCGATGCGTCGGCTCCGGGTGGCAAAGGCGGCCTCCCGGGCGGCAGCGTCCACGACTCCCAGATAGGGCACGGGCAGCGCCGCGGCCTCGGCGGCGGGGTAGGTGCTGGACACCGTGCCGCAGGCCGCCATGATGCACTTGACGTTCTTGGACAGCAGGAACGCGATATCCTGCCGCGCGTACTGGAGGATGGTCTCAGGGCTGCGGCTGCCGTAGGGCACACGGCCGGTATCGCCGAAATAGATGATATCCTCCCGGGGCAGGCGGCGGCGCAGCTCCCGCACGCCGGTCAGCCCGCCCAGTCCGCTGTCAAAAACGCCGATGGGGCGGTTATCCATGCTGACGTTCCGTCCTTTCCAGAGCCAGCTCGATCAGGCGATCGATGAGGGCCGATGCGGCCATTCCTTCGTGCTCCATGAGCTTGGGGTACATGCTGATAGGAGTAAACCCGGGGAAGGTGTTGATCTCGTTGATGAGCACCCGGCCCGTGCCTCGCTCCACGAAAAAGTCGCAGCGGGCCAGACCCTCGCAGCCCAGGGCAGTGTATGCCATGGCGGCGTAGGTGCGCACCTCGTCGAGCTTTTCCTCTGACAGACGTGCCGGGATGACCACCTGGCTGACGCCGTCCTTGTATTTGTCGTCGTAGGTGTAGAACTCCGCGCCCGCCAGGATCTCGCCCGGGCGGGTGGAGACGGCAGGCTCGGAGCCGATGACGGCACACTCTACCTCCTGTCCTTCCACCGCAGCCTCGAATACGATCTTGCGGTCATTCTCCAGCGCGATGCGGATGGCCTGACGCAGCTGCGCCGGGTCGGCAGCCTTGCTGATGCCCACGCTGGAACCGGCATTGGCGGGCTTGACGAACACCGGCCAGCCCAGCTTCGCCTCTACGGCGGCGCACACGCCGTCCGGGTCCAGCTCAACCTCGCCACGGGTGCAGGACAGCCAGGGCGTGTGCGGGATGCCGCTGTGCTCGAACATGGCGTTGGCCACGGCTTTGTCCATGCACACGGCGCTGGCCAGCACACCGCAGCCTACATAGGGGATGCCTGCCAGCTCCAGCAGACCCTGCACCGTGCCGTCCTCGCCCCACAGACCGTGCAGCGCCGGAATGACCACATCTACACGCAGCTTTTCCACCTGCCCGGCAGGGGTGAAAAGGATCATGCCGTGGTCGGCGCGGTCCGGGCTGAGCACACAGGGCATGTTGCCCGCCAGCTCTTCCCAGCTCCCGTCTGCCATCTGGGCGGCGGTGGCCTCGGTGTAGAGCCAGCGGCCCTCTTTGGTGATTCCCACCGTGAGGACTTCGTATTTGGAACGGTCAAGGTGCGTGACAAAGGTCCCGGCGGACACGCGGCTGATCTCGTGTTCGCTGGACATACCGCCAAACAGCACCACGACGCACAAAGGGGTTGCAGAGTTGCACATGATGATCTCTCCTATTACTGAACGCGCCCGCAAGGGCGCTCACAAGTAGACCTATTATACAATATCTACGCGCGGGATGCAAGCAAAATGCAAGGACGAGGGAGCTGTTCCTTTTCCGTACGCAAAGCAGGCTTCCGTGTTATGGCGGCTCACAGCTTGCGCTTTGCAGGGGCCTGTGCTATACTGAGAATGTTTCCTGACAGAAGCTCTCCCCGCGCCAGGATGCGGGGGAAAAGCAGAAGAAAGAAGGTATATTAGATGAGCGTTAGCAAGATCAGTGACGCGATCAGAGGGGTAGGCGTTGAGGATACCACGCTGGATCTGTTCGAGAGCCAGTATCCTGTCCCGGAGGGCGTGACCTATAATTCCTATGTCATTCTGGACGAAAAGGTCGCTGTGCTGGATACCGTGGATGCCCGCGCCACCGAGGCCTGGATGGACAATCTGGACCAGGCGCTGGAAGGCCGCACGCCGGACTATCTGGTCGTCTCTCACATGGAGCCGGACCATGGCGCGAACATCGCCCGCCTCGCGGCCCGCTACCCGGAGATGAAGGTCGTGGGCAACGCCAAGACCTTTGCATTCATGGATCAGTTCTTCGGTGCGGCTGCTGTCGCGGCTGGCCGCCGTGTGGTCGTCAAGGAAGGGGATACCCTTTCGATTGGCGCACATACGCTGCAGTTCGTTTTTGCGATGATGGTGCATTGGCCTGAGGTCATGATGACCTATGAGCAGAGCGAAAAAGTGCTGTTCAGCGCCGACGCCTTTGGCCGCTTTGGCTCTGCCGACGCAGTGGGCGGTCATGACGCCTGGGTGGGCGAAGCCCGCCGCTATTATCTGAACATCGTGGGCAAATACGGCCCGCAGGTGCAGACGGTGCTGAAAAAGACGGCCGGGCTGGATATCGCTTCCATCTGCCCGCTGCATGGCCCGGTGCTGACCGGCGATCTGGCTCCGTATCTTCAGGACTATCAGACCTGGTCCACCTACCAGCCCGAAGCCCCGCAGGAGGTGCTGGTGGCCAGCGCGTCGATCCACGGCAACACCCGTGCGGCGGCCCACCAGATGGCCGAAAAGCTGCGGGCGCAGGGCGCACAGGTCACCGAGCTGGACCTGACCCGCACCGATGTGTCCTATGCAGTGGCCGAGGCATTCCGCTGCGGCAAGCTGGTGCTGGCCAGCGCGACCTATGACGGCTTCCTCTTCCCGCCCATGGAGGAGTTCCTGACCCATCTCAAGACCAAGTCCTTCCAGAGCCGCACGGTCGGCCTGATGGAAAATGGCACCTGGGCGCCCATGGCGGCCAAGCTCATGCGCGGCATGCTCGAGGGCATGAAGAACATCACGGTGTGCGACGCAGCCGTTACGCTTCGTTCCGCAGCGAACGCTGCCTCCGAGGCACAGATGGATGCGCTTGCCGCAGAGCTGCTTGCCAAGTAAAAATGAACATAGAACCACGGCCTCTGGAGGCTTTCCAGAGACCGTGGTTTTTCTTATTCAGCGGTATGCTCCGGTCGTTTCCGCCACATGGCTGCGCCGCTGGCCGCCACGAGCAGCCCCAGCGCCGCAAGCCCGGCTCCGGCGTGGCCGGTGAGATCGCCCACCCAGCCGACCAGAGGGCTGGCGGGGATCATCAGGATGCTGTACGCCATACTGTCCACGCTGAGCAGCGTGGCGCGCTGGTCGCTGGGCAGGGCGTCATTGAGCTGCTGCAGTGCATGCAGCGTCCAGACCTCCAGAATGCTCTGGATCAGCATCGCTCCCGCGACCGCGCCAAAAGCAGGCGCAGTGCCCACAAGGAAGCATCCCGCGCCGCAGATCAGCGCGCATCTGCCGTAGAGCCGCCGGAGGCTGTGAGGCCGCAGCCGCCTCCCCAGCTCGGTGCCTGCCGCCGCCGCAAGGCCGCTGAGCAGGTGGGGGACGAACAGCCACGCCGTCGGCCAGCCCAGTTCCACAAGGCGCTGCTGCAAAAACATGATGGTGAGGTAGGCGGGCAGACAGATGACGGCGTCCGCAAAAATGATGCGCACGGCCCGCGGTGTGGCCCGCAGACAGGCAAGGCTGTCCTTCGCCAG
>JBJERT010000157.1:0-6433 GCA_051882435.1 Faecalibacterium sp. | reverse complement strand
AAAACCCCCGTAAATCAAAAACCGCCGCAGCGGGAACTTGCGTTCCGGCTGCGGCGGCAGAGTGCGGGGAACAGGGGAGCGGCTCAGCAGGTCACTGCTTGTTGTACTCCTTGCGGTAGCCCTCCAGCTCCTTCTGGTTGCCGTAGACGAAGTGTCCGTTGGCGATCTCTTCCCAGACAGGCTGGTCCTTGCTGTAATCATGCATGGACGGGTCGTAGACGAGGAGCTTTTTCTGCTTCTCGAGGCCCGGGTCCGGGATGGGCACGGCGCTGAGCAGGGCCTTGGTGTAGGGATGCAGCGGGTGGAGGAACAGCTCCTCCGCCTCAGCCAGCTCTACGATGCGGCCCTTGCTGATGACGGCGATGCGATCCGAAATGAACCGGACCACCGACAGGTCGTGCGCAATGAACAGGTAGGTCAGGCCGCGGGACTTCTTCATGTTGTTGAGCAGGTTCAGCACCTGCGCACGGATGGAGACGTCCAGAGCCGAGATCGGCTCGTCGGCGACGATGAACTCCGGTTCCATGACCAGCGCGCGGGCAATGCCGATGCGCTGGCGCTGGCCGCCCGAGAACTCATGCGGGAAACGGCTGGCGAACTCCGGCAGCAGGCCGACCTCCGTCAGCGCGTGCATCACCTTTTCATGCAGATCATTCTGATCTTTGTACAGGTGATGGTTCAGCAGGCCCTCGGCCACGATATACTCCACCTTGGCGCGCTCGTTCAGCGAGGCCATGGGGTCCTGGAAGATCATCTGACACTTGCGGATGACTTCCCGGTCCAGATCCTTGGAGATCTTTCCGTTGATCTTCTGGCCCCGGAACAGGATATCGCCCGAGGAGGTGGGGTTGATGCGGCAGATGGCGCGGCCAATGGTGGTCTTGCCCGAGCCGGACTCGCCGACCAGCGAGAAGGTCTCGCCCTTGTAGATGTCAAAATTGACATGGTCTACGGCGACGAACTTCTTGCGGCCGGAGCCAAAGGTGATTTGAAGGTCCTTGACCTCAATGAGCTTTTCACGTTCAGCCATTCGTCTTGGAACCTCCCATCTTCATCATCTTCTCGCGCAGGTTCTGGATGGAGCGCGGGCGCTCGATCTGCGGCGCGCGGGGGTCCAGATACCAGGTCTTGGCGGCGTGGGTCTCGGAGATCGGGAAGAACGGAGGCTCCTTCACAAAGTCGATGGCCAGCGCGCGCTTGTTGCGGGGCGCAAAAGCGTCGCCCTTGATCTCGTTGAACAGGTTCGGCGGGGTGCCGTCGATGGTGGGCAGCTCCTCGCCCTTGATGCCCAGCTGCGGCAGAGCCTGCAACAGTGCCCAGGTGTAGGGGTGCCACGCATCGTAGAAGATCTCCTCTACCGTGCCATATTCCACGATCTGGCCCGCGTACATGACGGCCACACGGTCGGCCACGTTGGCTACAACGCCCAGGTCGTGGGTGATGTAGATGACCGACATGCCCAGTTCCTTTTGCAGGTCACGGATGAGCTGCAGGATCTGCGCCTGGATGGTCACATCCAGCGCGGTGGTCGGCTCGTCGCAGATGAGCACCTGCGGCTTGCAGGCGGCGGCGATGGCGATGACCACGCGCTGCCGCATGCCGCCCGAGAACTCGTGGGGATACTGATTGTAGCGGCGCTCCGGGTCGGGGATGCCGACCTTGCCCAGCATCTCGATGGCGGCCTTTTTGGCCTCCTCACCCTTCAGACCCTGATGGTGCTCGATGCTCTCCTGGATCTGCTTGCCGATCTTTTTCAGCGGGTTCAGGCTGGTCATGGGGTCCTGCATGACCATGGCGATCTTCTTGCCGCGCACGCCCAGCCAGTCCTTTTCGGTGAACTTGGCCATGTCGCGGCCATCGTACAGGATGGAGCCGCCGGTGATCTTGCCGTTCACATCCAGCATGCCCACGAAGGTCTTGGTGAACACGCTCTTGCCCGAACCGGACTCGCCCACGATGGCAAGGGTCTCGCCATCGTAGAGGTCCAGCGAGCATTTGCGGATGGCGTTCAGCTTTTTGCCGCGCAGGCTGAAGGTGACCTCCACGTCTTTGGCAGAGATAATCGGTTTTCTATCCATTGTCTGTTATCTCTCCCATCTGTCAAACGTGATTGCGCGGGTCTGCCGCGTCCGAGAAGGCGTTGCCCATGACGTAGAACGAGATGGACACGATGGACACGATCGCGGCGGGGAAGACCAGCAGATACGGGTAGTCGAGGAAGAAGCCGCGCACCTTGCTCAGGATCAGGCCCAGCGAGGGCGTGTCGATGCCCAGACCGATGCCCAGATAGGACAGGGTGGACTCCAGATTGATGGTGGCGGGGATGGACATGGCCATGCGCAGGATGATGACCGAGACCAGATAAGGCAGGATGTTCTTGGTCAGCACGCGCCACAGCGGGGTGCCAAGGCAGCGGGACGCGAGGTTATACTCGCGGTCGCGGTACATCAGCACCATGTTGCGCACACGGCGGGCCATGACCAGCCAGCCCAGCGCGATCATGGCCACGGCCATGATGGTGAAGCTCTGGCCCACGATCAGCGCGATCAGGGTCATATAGATGATATAGGGCACATTATCCACCAGATTGTACAGCTCGGTGAAGAAGCGGTCCAGACTGCGGACATAGCCCCAGATCAGGCCGATGATGACACCGAGGATGCTTTCGCCCACGGCGACGATCAGGGCCAGACGGATGGATACCTGCGTCGCATACCACACCTGGCACCAGTAGTCACGGCCAAGGTTATCGGTGCCGAACCAGTATTCGCTGTTCGGCTTGATGAACGCCTTGGAGGAATCGGGCACCAGCGTCTGGTAGTCGTACTTGCCGATGGCCAGCGCGATGAAGGAGAAGATCACCAGCACCAGGAACGCCACCATGCACACGACGGCCATTTTGTGCTTGAGGAAGTTCTGCACCACAGAACCCCAGTAGGAATAGTTGGAATAGCCGACACGCTCGGCTTCTTCCGGGGAGTAGTCCACAAAATAGAACAGCTCGTCCGGGTTCTTGCCTTCAAAATCGGATGCTTTTGCCATCAGCGCGCGGCCTCCTTTCCGGTCAGAGTGATGCGCGGGTCAACGAGCATCATGAGCACGTCGCCCAGGAACACGCCCAGAATGCCCAGCGCCGCGTACAGGATGACCAGCGTCTGCACGACGTTCAGGTCATAGCGCTGCACCGCGTCGGTCAGCAGGGGACCCATGCCGGGAACGGAGAAGAACCGCTCGGCCAGCAGCGAGCCGCCCACCGTCAGCAGGACGGACTGGGGGATATACTGCACCATGGGGACCATGGCGTTGCGCAGAACATGCTTGAACATGATCTCGCGGGTGCTCAGGCCCTTGACACGGGCCAGCTTGATATAGTCGCGGGTCAGCTCGTCCACCATATACCGCCGCATCCACAGCGCATAGCTCGCGATGGAGGCCAGCGACAAGCAGGCTACGGGCAGGATGCTGGACATGGTCACGTTCCGGCTGGAATACAGCGTTGGCAACCCCAGCACCTTGGAACCGAACACCAGCACCAGCGAGTACGACACCAGCGACGGCACCGCGTTGACGAACACGGTGTACGCCGTGCCGATCCAGTCAAAGAGCTTGTCTTTGAAGGCTGTCTGCAAAATGCCCATCGACACGCCCAGCACCAGAGAGATGCCGACCGCTGTCAGGCCGATGCGCATCGAGACGCCGAATTTTTTGCCGATCACCTTGGTCACAGCCGCGCCGTTCTGAATCCGCCGCGAGGTACCGAAGTCCAGGCGGAGAAGCTGCCCATAAAAACGGACGAGCTGCGTACCAATGGGGTCGAGCAGGCCGGCGGCATCCAGCGCCGCATCCTTCTGTTCCTCCGTGAACTTCATCAACTGTTCTTCGGTGAAGTAGTAGTCGGTGGGCAGGCAGCGCATCATCAAAAAGACGACGGTGCCTACCAGAAGGATGGTGACGAGCGACTGGAGGAGCCGCTTGACGGTATACTTCAGCATTAACCCTTCAGAGCTGCATTATATGCCGCAGCGAAGGCTTCGTACTGTTCCGTGGTATAGGCTTCCTCGGAGGTTTCCCAGTTGACGTACTTGTAGTTGCAGATGCCGTACATGGCGTTGATCTTGCTGTACTCGTTGGCGTGGGTCAGGGTCCAGGACACGTCGAAGTAGCAGGGGCAGACCAGAGCCTTGTTCAGCATGTCGGCCTCAGCCTTGGCGAAGGCGTCGTAGCGGGCGTCGATGTCGTCGACGATGGCGGCGGCCTCGTTGGCCAGAGCGGTGAAGCCCTCGTAATCCTCCATCAGATCCTTCTGCCAGTCGGCGGCACCTTCGTCCACGACCTTGGCGATGTTGGAGTAGTAGCTGCTGTAGTAGGCGTTGGCGTCGTGGATGGTCTCCTGGCAGACGAAGTTGATGGGGTCGCCGAAGTCTGCGCCCCAGCCGTTGATGACGAAGCTCTGCAGCTGCGGGTTGCGGACTTCCTTGGCCAGAGAGGAGACGTAGGTCTTGATATCCAGCACGATGAAGTCATCGCCAAAGCTGTCGGTGAAGCACTGCTTCAGAACGGTGGCGGTGTCCAGCGCGGTGGTGTTGCCGGCGATGATATAGTAAGCGGCCTTGACCGGGAAGGTGACGCCGAGGGCGCTCAGCTCCTCCATGGCCTGCTTCTTCAGGTCGGCGATGCTCTGGCCGCGCAGACGGATCATGGTCTTGCCGTCGTAGGACTCCTTGTCAAAGCCCATCTCCTTGGCGACAAGCTGGGTGTACTCCACGCCCTTGGTGTTGTAGCAGACGCCCGGCATGGTGTAGTAGTCGTTCTCGCACTTCAGCGGGTTGATCTTGTTGGTGCGGGAGTACCAGTTGATGAGGTCCAGACCACGGTAGAAGCACTGACGGAACGCCTTGTTGGCAATAGCCTTGTTCCAGTTGTCGTCGCGGGTGCCGTCCTCGTTGTTCTTCTGGTAGTTGAAGTGCATCTGATAGCTGTACTTCTTGGGGCGCTTCTCGCAGAGCTGCTTGTTGTACTCATTGTTGGGGTCGGAGAGGATGGTGGTCAGGGTGCTCTCGCCCAGATCCATCTCGTCCAGCTCACGGTTCTGGTAGAGCTGGAAGGTAACGGTGCCGTCGGAGATGATGGTGACGGTCACGCGCTCAAAACGGGCCACATCGTTCGCGCCGTAGTAGTTGGGGTTGGGGATGAAGCTCTTGGTGTTGCCGGCGATGAACTCCTCGACCACATACGGACCGCAGTACCACATGTCGGTGTACTCGCAGGCGCGGAAGCCCTCGATCCCCAGCTCGTTGATGAGGTCCTCGGAAGCGGGATAGAAGCAGACGTAGCTGGCGACAGTGTCAAAGTAGGGGCAGGGATCCTTGCAGGTGAACACCACGGTGTAATCATCGGGAGCCTCGATGCCGACGCCTGCGTCCAGCATATCCTGATAGGTCAGATTCGCGGCAGCGTCGCCCATGTCGGCGGTCTTTTTGTAGTACTCGTCCGCACCCACGATGGTAGAAGCAGGCATGGAGGTGTTGTTGGCCTCGTTCTTGAAGGCGTTCAGCACCCACTCGGCACCGACCAGGAAGTCCTTGGCGGTCAGGTGAGACTTGATCTCGCCGTTGACGTCCACCCAGTCGATGTCCTCGCGCAGATGGAAGGTCCAGACAGAGGAATCCTCATTGTGCTCCCAGGTGGAGGCAATGGCGGGCACCGGCTTGCCGTAGCAGTCGAAGCTCAGCAGACCGTCGACGCAGTTGGTCAGGACGTTGAAGTCGGCAGAGTTCTGGCTGTAGAGAATGTTCCAGCTCTCGATCTCACGGTTGCTGGACTCCCAGGTGATATACTCGGTCAGGGGCTTTGCGCCGGTGGTGTTGGGGGCGGTGGTGGAGCCGGAGGCAGCGGAGCTGGTGGAACCCGTGTCCTTGCTGCCGCCGCAGGCGGCCAGCAGACCGGCGGCGCCGACGGCACCGGCAGCCTTCAGGAAGCTGCGGCGGTCGATCGTGTGAGACTCATAATTGATGTTCATATGTGTGTCCTCCCTATAAAATTTTCGCGGGGATGGCCTGCGCAAAAGACGCCAGAACTTTTGCGCTGTCTTTCCCGTTTTCTGCAAGGAATCCCTCTTTGTACTGCCAGAGAATACAAAAAAGCGCAGAAACAGACGTCAGTGTCTGTGCCTGCGCTCCTTCGCAGAATCCTTAACACGTAAATATTTTACCATTCGACGAGAAAGATGTCAATGGAAACCGATGCCTTTTTCCGAAAAAAGCGGACTCGCCCCTCCCAAAGAGGGATGAAAAATTTTTATCCAATCACAGAAAAACATGTCAAAATTTAATGAATGATGTACGCATACAGAAAACAACCCTTTTCCCGCAGAACGTTCGCCCACGCTGTGCCGTGGAAAAGGTGTCCACAGTGTGCGTGTAAGCCCCCGGGC
>JBJERT010000156.1:0-6484 GCA_051882435.1 Faecalibacterium sp. | reverse complement strand
GCAAAAAGGACTGGCCGCTCCCGACGGAGCAGCCAGTCCTTTGACTACGGGGCTGATCTTTTTTATAGCCGTTCATAAATTGAGGGCGGATAGGCCCCCTCCATGAGGGGGCTGTCGCCGCAGGCGACTGGGGGAGTTGCAGCGCACAGAACTCCTTCCGTCATCGCTTCGCGATGCCACCTCCCTCAGTGAGGGAGGCTTTGGCGCAGTCGGGAACTTTCGCTCTATTTTATTGAACTGGTATAGAAGGATCAGATGCCTGCGATGGCGTTCTTTGCGGCGACATAGCCGTAATACATGGCCATGGAGTGGCTCACGCCCTTGAGACCGATGGGGTATTCGGTGGCAAAGCGGTTGCCCTGGATGTTGCCCGCCACATACAGGCCGGGGATGATATCGCGGTTCGCGTCGAAGGTGTGGCAGTCCTCGTCCGACTCCAGGCCGCCGATGCAGACCAGCAGCAGGGCGGTGGTGAACTTGTCCGCGTAGAAGGGCGCGTTCTCCACCGGGAACAGGCGGGAGGCGACCTTGTGGAAGTCCTCGTCGTAGCCGTCGCGGGCCAGCTGGTTGTAGCGGGCGATGGAGGCCAGCGCCGTCTGCTGGGCGGCGGTGTCGCCGGGGTACATCTTTTCCATCAGCTCCTCAAGAGTGTCCGCCTGGATGGCGCGGCCGTCGGCCACAGCGGCCTCCAGCTGATAGGGGCTCTTATAGTTGCGGTAGGTGGCGTTGTTCCGGGGGGCCTCGTCCTGCGTGATGTCCTCGAAGTAGCACGCGCCGCCGTGGGCCGCGGGCATATAGGGCAGCTGCTCAGGCCACTTGGAATCGAAGATCTGCCAGCTCTCGCGGTTCTTGACCAGCTCCATCTGGTTCTCCAGCTGCTGGCCGGGCAGGTCCTCGCACATGAAGCGCTTGCCGTTCATGTCCAGGTTCAGGAAGCCCGCGTTGCCCATGACGCCGACGCCCGCCAGATCCGCGCCGCCGCCCATGTGATGGATCATCGGGGCATGGCACTGCTGTACCAGCGCACCGGCCCATGCGCCCAGCTTGAGGCCGTCGCCCTGATTGGTAAAGTTGCCCTCCACGTCCACATTGGTGAACAGACAGGTGATGTCGTTCTCGATGACCTCGGGGCAGAAGTGCTGGAGGATCTTCCGGTTCTGGCTGTAATCGCCCGTGGAGAGGATGACGCCCTTGGACGCGTTGCACTTGATGTACTCGCCGGTGGCGGCGTCGCGGGCATAGAGGCCCACGCAGCGGCCGTTTTCCATGATGAGCTTCTCGACAAAGGTGCCATAGAAGGTCTGGACGTTTCCGGTGTCCACAGCGGCCTGCATGTTGGCGTTGAAGTTCACGCTCTGGTTGGGCAGAAATTCCACCGAAGTGGGATAGCAGGGGAAGCGCTCGGCCTTCCAGTCATAATGCTCGGGCAGCGGGTAGAAAATAGGGATGATAAAGTTGTTGGCGTTCTCGTCGGGGATGGCGCTGCGGGTGGTCTCGGCATAGTAGAGGTCTTTGTTCGGCTCGACCCACCAGTCGAACACCTCGCCGATGTGGTGCGCCCACTTGCTCATGATGCTGCGCTTGACGCGGTAGGTGCTCTCGCTCATGTGGCTGTCCACGATCTCGTCGATCTGCTCCCGCGTCCAGGTGTCGCGGCCCCAGTGGGCCTGTACCTTGCCGTTGATGACGGCATACTCGCCGCTGCGGCACTGGGGGCCGTCGGCCTTCTCGAAGGCGGCGACGGTGGCGCCGTCCTCGGCGGCGCTGCGGCAGGCGGCCACACCGGCCACGCCGCAGCCGACCACGGCCACGTCCACCGTGACCTCTTTGGTGACCTTGGCGGGGTCGATCTCCGGCGCGGTGCCCAGCCAGTCGTCGGCTGCGGCGGCATCGGCCCCGGCGGCCTCGGTGGTGACGCCCACCGCCTGCTCGATGCAGGCCGCGGCCGCTTTCTTGATGGCGTTGGAGGTCAGGGTCGCGCCGGAAACGCCGTCCACCTCGGCGTTCTGGGCCTTGAGCAGGGCTGCCTTCATATCCTCGACGATCACGCCGCCGATGCTCTCGGTCTCGCCGGAAGCGTCGATGCTCACGTCGGTGATGGCGGTCTCGCTGAAGGTCATGGTCACTTTGACCTCGCCGATGCCCTGTGCGCTGGCGGTGTAGGTGCCGGGGGTGTAGATGGCCTGTGCGCTCTCGCTGCTGGCGGCAGCCTCCTTGCCGGAGGTGCAGGCAGTCAGCGCGCCCGCCGTGATGCCGCTCATCACAGCGGCGGATGCGACCTTGAGGAAGTTCTTGCGGGAGATGCGATCCATAGGGGGTCCGTCCTTTCCTTGTTGCAACTATAAGTGTCCAGACATTGACATTTTTCTGTCGTTCTGATCCTATTGTAACGAAGAACAGTCAAAATGTAAAATAACGTTATTTTATAAACGAATAAGGAAAACCTTATCGGAAAAGGAGGACTTCAGGAATGACCGAGCGGCAGATCGAATGCTTTCTGACCCTGTCCCAGACGCTGAGCTTCCGCCGGACGGCGGAGCGGCTCTATCTCACCCAGCCCGCTGTCAGCCAGCAGATCCGGGCGCTGGAGGAGAGTCTGGGCACGCCGCTGTTTTACCGGGAGAAAGGACGGGTGTCCCTCACCCCGGCGGGCATCGCCTTCCGGGAGGGCGCGCGGGAATATCTGGCCTATACGAACGCGCTGGTGCAGCGGGTGCAGCGCGCCAAAAACAACTACACCGAGCTGCGGGACCTTTTTTATATGATGCCGCTGCGTAAGCTGCCGGAGATCCTCAGCGCCTATCATGCGCAGTTCCCCCGCAGCTTTGTGCGGCTGTTCCCGACCGAGGCGTTCAAGAGCCGGGAGGGGTTTTTCCTCTCGCCCAACAGTCTGGGCGTGGCCTTTGGGAGCACGGACACCGAGCACGAAGGAGTGCGCTATACCGAGCTGTACCGCGGGCCGGTGGTCTGCCTGCTGCCCTCGGACCATCCGCTGGCCGGGCGGCAGCGGCTGACCGTGGAGGATCTGGCCTATGAGCCGGTCTACCTGCTCAAGGAGGAGATGGACTGCCCCTTTCTGCACCGGCTGTTCCACTTCGTCTCGCTGAACCATCCCTACGAGAGCCTGACCCCCTGCGCCAGCTTTTTCGAGCTGGCCAGCATGGCGCACGGAGGTTTTGGCGTGTCGGTGACGCCCTTCCTCCAGACCGAAGCTCATGCGGGCTGCGCCTGTGTCCCTTTCGACTACCCGGAAGAATACAGTCTCGGCATCTTTACCCATCGGGACTGCCCCGAGGACGTGCAGGCGCTGGTGGAGATCGCGCGGCGGATCTGCGCGGAGGACCCCGCCAGCCCGGTGCAGCTCTGACGGCCTGAGCCTTTCGCGTTCCTTCGCTTGATTCTGCGCCTCCCTTGCCGTATGCTGGGCAAAAGGGAGGTGACGCAGATGAAACAGGATTGGAGCACGATGCTGTGGGAGGGCTGGACGGCGCTGGCGCTGTGCGCGGCGGCGGCGCTGCCGCCCGGCAGTCCGTGGGCCAGCGCACCGGGCATCGTCTGGCCGGGGCTGGCATTGGCAGTGGGGGTGCCGCTGGCATGGGGGCTGTGGGGCGTGTTGGATGCGCTGCCCGCCGCCCTGCCCCCGGAGCAGCTTCTGGAGCCGTCGCCCGGCCTGCCCGAGGCGGTGCGGCAGGAGCTGGCCGCCGCGTCCGCCTGAGCGCCCCGCCGCCGGGCCACGACAAAAGCCCCTGCACCGGAGACCCGGTACAGGGGCTTTGTTCGTCAGTCGGGGGATCAGATATCAGCTCAGGCGTTCTTGTTGGCACGCTTGGCCATACGGCTGATCTTGCGAGAAGCGGTGTTCTTCTTGATGACACCCTTAGCGCGAGCCTTGTCGATCGCGGAAACAGCAGCCAGGACGATCGCGTCCTTGTCAGCGGCTTTAGCATCGATGGCAGCGTCTGCCTTCTTGACGACTGTTTTCAGGTTGGTCTTAATGGCCTTGTTGTGAGCCTGCTCGGCTGCAGCCTGCACGACGCGGTCCTTCTGAGATTTGATGTTAGGCATTCGTTCCACCTCCTTGGCTACCTATAACAGCGCACCTTATGATACCATATTTCCCGTAACAACGCAAGTGTTTTTTCGATTTTTGTTTAGAAAGTTTTTCTTTTCCCACACTCAAAGCAAACGGGCTGCGCCCCTGGCGGCGCGGAACGCGGAGAGGAGAGAAAAACGAATGCGTTTTACGGATTTTGCGGACGAGCTGTTTGGATCCGGAGAGGGGGACGCGCTGCCGGCGGGGGTGCGCCTGGCGACAGCGCGCCGGGGCGGCGTGACGGTGACGCGGGTGGAGATCGCCCGCGAGGGCCTTGCCCGCCCCCGCGGACGGTATGTGACGCTGGAAACGCCCAGCGTGGCCGTTCTGGATGAGCGGGACAGCACCGTGATCGAGCTGGCGGCGGCGGAGCTGCGGGAGCTTCTGCCGCCGGAAGGGCCGGTGCTGGTGCTGGGGGTGGGCAACCGCCGCGTGACGGCGGACGCCCTTGGCCCGCGCACGGTACAGAAGGTGCTGGTGACCATGGGCGCGCCCCACCGCCTGCCGCTGCCGGGCCTGCGTCCGGTGGCGGCCGTGGCTCCTGGCGTGGCGGCGGCCACGGGACTGAGCCTTCGCCAGCTGGCCGGTGCGCTGGTGCGGGAGGTGCGGCCCGCGGCGCTGGTCTGCGTGGACAGCCTCTGCTCCTCCGAGCCGCAGCGGCTGGGCCGGACGCTCCAGTTTTCGGATACGGGCCTCTATCCGGCCCAGCCGGACAGCGCCCGGCATCTGGACGCGGGTCAACTGGGCGTGCCGGTCCTCGCGGCGGGCATCCCCACCCTGATGGAAGCCGAGGAGGGCTGGGATCTGGTGGTCACCCCCCGGGAGCTGGACAGCGTGGTGGCCCATGGCGCGGCGCTGCTGGGGGCGGCGCTCAACCGTGCGCTCCAGCCCCGGCTGAGCATCGCGCAGCTAAGCTGGCTGGTGGGATAAACTCCGCCCGCGCCGCATAAGTATGTGGCAGAGGAAAGGAGGGGGTGCGCTGTGCGCAGTCAAGGTTCGCCGGGCGCGGGCCGCCTGCTGCCGTTTGCGACGGCGGCGGCGCTGCTACTGGCGCTGGTCCTGCTGGCCCGGGGCGTGGCGCTGGGGCTGGCCGTGTTTCTGGCCGGGCCGGTGCCCGCGGCGCAGACGGCCCTTTCTCTGGCCCGGGAACAGGCGGAACGGAGCGGGGCGGCTTCGCAGGATGGACAGGCTGTGGACGCATCCTCCGCGCTCCCCGCGGCGGCCGCGCCCTCCCAGCCGGTGCCCACGGCGGCGGAGGGAACGGTGGAGATCGAGGATTACCTTGTTGCCCTCGTGGGCGAGGATGCCCGCCCCGAGAACGCCGGTACGGTCATCGAAAAGACCTACCCGCAGGGCAGCGGGGAAAAATACATCCCCTGCGGCGCGGGCAGCATCAAGAACAATACCTCTGTGGCGGCGGCTGAGGTGGCGGCGGAGATCCAGAATCCGCTGCCCTTTGCGGTGGAGCGGGACAGCCCCGACCCGCAGGTGCTGGTGATGCATACCCACGCCACAGAGGATTATCGGTTGTCAGAGGGGCTGTGGTTTTTGCCGGGCGACGGTTCCCGCAGCACGGACCGCGCGGTGAATATGTGCGCGGTAGGCCGGGTCATCACGGACACCCTCAACGCGGCGGGCATCCATACGCTGCACGACGAGACGCTGAACGATTACCCCAGCTATACAGGCAGCTACGCAAACAGCCGCGCGGTGGTGCAGCGGTATCTGGAGCAGTATCCCAGCATCAAGGTGGTGCTGGATGTCCACCGGGACGCTATCGAAACGGAGGGCGGTTCCCGCATGGCGCCGGTCTGCACCGTGAACGGCCGCAAGTCCGCGCAGGTCATGATCATCTGCGGCTGTGACAATGGTACGACGGTCCGCCTGCCCAATTGGAGGCAGAATCTGCGCTTTGCCGCCGCGTGGGAGCGCGCCATGGAGGCCGCGTTCCCCGGCCTGACCCGCCCCGTGCTGTTCAGCTATCGCTATTACAACCAGGACCTGACCACCGGCAGCCTCCTCATCGAGATCGGCGGCCACGGCAACAACCTGAACGAGGCCCTCTACGCCGGGCAGCTCGCCGCGCAGGCTCTGGTCACGGTGCTGACGGGGGAGTGAGGGACAGAGACGGGGGTTTTGTTCCTTTTTCGAGAAAAAGGAACCGAAAAAGCTTTTCAATCGGCCCACACATTCGTGTGGGCCAGTTTTTTTATAAAGGCAAAGCAACGGCCACCTTTTGCGCGCTCCCGCGCGCGATGGCTGCGCCACGGTCCCGTTTACTGGGCGCAGCCCCAGCGCGCGGGAGCGCGCAAACCCGTGCCGCCGCCTTCCGCCCGACCCAAACACCTTCCCGCCCATCGCGTATGCGATGGGCGCAGTAAAAAGTTTTTG
>JBJERT010000155.1:0-6495 GCA_051882435.1 Faecalibacterium sp. | reverse complement strand
CACGGCCTCTTGAACCCCATTCAAGCGCGCTACCAAAACTGCGCTACACCCGGATATCGCGCTCCGCTCTCCTACCAGAGCGTGGCGACAAAATATATTATACGCAGTCTTGGAGTATTTGTCAACTGTTTTTTGCGCTTTTTCATAGAAATCAATTTTTGCGCGAAGTGCGTGAAGGACGCCCTCTCAGGCGCTCTACTATAACGCTGGCACTTTCCGGTACAGCCTTGGCTCTCCCTCTGGGAGAGCTGTCGCCGCAGGCGACTGAGAGGGCGCCCCTCGCCCCACGCGCTCCATAACAAACTGCCATCGTTTCCTGCGGTGTGCTTTATGCGCAAAAATTAATTTCCGCGGCACTTTTCAAAATGGAAGCTGATTTTTTACTGAAGCAGGGGAAGGAGCTCAGTCTGACATATCCTCAGCGGCTGCTTTCGTCCTGCCGCCTCGGCGGCGAGAGGAAGACGGAGCGGGATTAGCTGCGTCCCTGGGTCCTGCCGTAGATACGCTCTCGTGCAAAAAACGGTCTTTTTCCAGCAGGGGCTTCAGGTATTGTCCGGTAAAGCTCCCGGATACGTCAGCTACCTGCTCGGGTGTGCCCTCGGCGACGATGAGGCCGCCCGCGCTGCCGCCTTCGGGACCAAGATCAATGATGTGATCCGCGCACTTGATGAGATCAAGGTTGTGCTCGATCACGATGACCGTATTGCCTGCGTCCACCAGTTTTTGCAGCACCTCGATCAGGCGGTGTACATCAGCGATGTGCAGACCGGTGGTCGGCTCGTCAAGGATATACACCGTTTTGCCGGTACCGCGGCGGGCCAGTTCGTTGGCCAGCTTGACGCGCTGCGCTTCGCCGCCTGAGAGGGTCGTTGCGCTCTGGCCCAGCGTGACGTATCCCAAACCTACGTCCAGCAGCGTCTGGAGTTTGCGGGCGATCTTGGGCTGGTTGGCGAAGAACACGACCGCTTCCTCTACCGTCATATTCAGGACGTCAGAGATGGTCTTTTCTTTGTATTTGACCTCCAGCGTTTCGCGGTTGTAGCGGGCACCCTTGCAGACCTCGCAGGGAACGTAGACATCCGGCAGAAAATGCATCTCGATCTGGAGGATGCCGTTGCCTTCGCAGGCCTCGCAGCGGCCGCCTTTTACGTTAAAACTGAACCTTCCCGGGCCGTAGCCTCGCATTTTTGCGTCCTGCGTCTGGGAAAAAACGGTTCGGATATCGTTGAACACTCCTGTGTAGGTGGCCGGGTTGGAGCGCGGTGTGCGGCCGATGGGCTGTTGGTCGATGCCGATGACCTTGTCCACATATTGCAGCCCTTCCACGCGGTCGCATTTTCCCGCGCGGCTGCGGGCGCCGTTCAGCTCGCAGGCAAGGGTCTTGTACAGGATCTCGTTGATCAGGCTGGACTTTCCGCTGCCGGAGATGCCGGTCACGCAGATGAGCTCTCCCAGCGGGAACTCCACTGTGATGTTTTGCAGGTTGTTTTCCCGCGCACCAACGATGCGCAGAGCGTGGCCGTTGCCGGGGCGGCGGATCCGGGGTACTTCGATGCGCTTGCGGCCCGAAAGATAGTCGCCGGTGATGCTCCGTTTGGCTTTGCAGATATCCTTCACGCTGCCAGCGGCAACGATCTCGCCGCCGTGGACGCCTGCGCCCGGGCCGACGTCCACCAGATAATCCGCGCTGCGCATGGTGTCCTCATCGTGTTCCACCACGATGACCGTGTTGCCCAGGTCCCGCAGATGCTTGAGGGTCGCAATGAGCTTGTCATTGTCCCGCTGGTGCAGGCCGATGCTCGGCTCGTCCAGCACATAGAGCACCCCCGAGAGCGCGCTGCCGATCTGGGTGGTCAGGCGGATGCGCTGGCTCTCGCCGCCCGACAGTGTGCCGGCCGCACGGGAGAGCGTCAGGTAGTCCAGACCCACGCTTTGCAGGAATTGCAGGCGTTCCCGGATCTCTTTCATGATCTGGCCGCCGATCTGCTTCTGCTTTTCGGTCAGGTTCGGCTCATTCTGGGCGATGAACTCCAGTTCCTCACGGATGGACATCTCACAGAACTCGCTGATGTTTTTGCCGCCTACCGTGACAGCCAGCACGACCGGCTTGAGGCGGCGGCCGTGGCAGTCCGGGCATTCTACGCCGGACATGCAGCTGCCGATCTCCTCCTTCATCCACTCGCTGTTGGTCTCCCGAAAGCGGCGCTCCAGATTCTCCACGATGCCTTCGAACGTGTTGTGGTAGACACCGCTGCCGAATTCGTTGGTGCGGTGCATCTCGATCTTTTCGCCGTTGGTGCCGTAGAGCAGAGCGTTGACCGCTTCGGTGCTCATCTCCTTGATGGGGGTGTCCAGCGTGAAGCCGTAGCGCTTGCCCAGGCCCAGATAGTACATTTCGCTGACGCTGCCCTCGGCATAGTACCAGCCGCTGGCTTTGATAGCCCCCTGCCGGATGGACAGGCTCCGGTCGGGCAGGATGCGGTCCTCGTCGATCCGCATGAATGTGCCTAGTCCCGTGCATTTTTCACACGCGCCCTGAGGATTATTGAAAGAGAACAGCCGCGGGGTCAGCTCGCCGATGGATACGCCGTGTTCCGGGCAGGCAAAATTCTGGCTGAAGGTCATGCACTCGCCGCCGATGACGTCGACCTCGGCAATGCCGCCCGTAAGGGATAAAGCGGTCTCCAGCGAATCCGCCAGACGTCCGCGAATGCCTTTGCGCAGGGCAAGGCGGTCCACCACGATCTCCACGGTGTGCTTGAGGTTCTTTTCCAGCGTGATCTCCTCGTCGAGGTCGTAGAGAGCGCCGTCTATTTTTACGCGGGCGTAGCCGGCACGGCGGGCGGCGTCCAGCTCCTTCTGCTGGGTGCCCTTGCGCTGGCGCACCACAGGTGCCAGGACCTGGAACTTCGTGCCCTCCTCCAGCTTCAGAACGGCATCCACCATCTCGTCCACGCTCTGCTGGCGGATGACCCGCCCGCACACCGGGCAGTGCGGCACACCGACCCGCGCATAAAGAAGACGGAGATAGTCGTAGATCTCCGTCACAGTGCCTACGGTCGAACGCGGGTTGTGGCTCGTGGTCTTTTGATCGATGGAAATAGCAGGGGACAGGCCGGTGATCTCATCCACATCCGGCTTATCCATCCGGCCCAGGAACATCCGGGCATAGCTGGACAGGCTCTCGACATAGCGGCGCTGGCCGTCAGCGTAAATGGTATCGAATGCAAGGCTCGATTTGCCCGAGCCGGACAGTCCGGTTATAACGATCAGCTTGTCCCGTGGGAGGGTCAGGCTGACATTTTTCAGGTTGTGCTCCCGCGCACCCTTGATGACGATCTTATCATTTGCCAAAACAGTTTCTCCCTCTCTGCCTTTTACTCATGCCCGTCGCGGCCGCCCTCGACGGCCGCCTTTGCCTTGCTGCTGCTTCCCGGAGCGGCGGCGCTCCTCCTCGGCGGAGGAGTCCACTGTGGGGTTCTCGCCGCGGCGCAGGCGCTCGATCTGGTCCCGCAGGAAGGCCGCGTGCTCGAACTCCAGCAGCTTGGCCGCTTCCTTCATCTCGCGGGTCAGGCGGTCGATGGCGGCTTCGCGCTCCAGCTTGCCCATCCGGCGGGTGTTCAGCCGGGCGGTCTCCGCCTTGTCGGAGATCTCGATGGAGTCCCGGATCGCCTTGACGATGGTTCGGGGCACGATGCCGTGCTGCTCGTTATAGTCCGTCTGGATGGCGCGGCGGCGTTCGGTCTCCGTGATGGCGCGTTCCATACTGTCGGTAACGGTATCCGCATACATGATGACCAGGCCGTCGGCGTTGCGCGCCGCGCGGCCGATGGTCTGGATCAGACTGGTCTCGCTGCGCAGAAAGCCTTCCTTGTCCGCATCGAGGATCGCAACAAGGCTCACCTCCGGCAGGTCGAGGCCCTCGCGCAGAAGGTTGATGCCCACGATCACGTCGATGGAGCCAAGGCGCAGGTCCTTTATCAGCTCCATGCGCTCAAAGGTGTCTACCTCGTGGTGCATATATTTGACCTTGACACCCTGCTCGGTCAGGTAATCGGTCAGGTCCTCGGCCATGCGCTTGGTCAGCGTCGTGACCAGCACCCGCTCGCCGCGCGCGGTGCGGGCGTTGATCTCGCCCAGCAGGTCGGTCACCTGGCCTTCTACCGGGCGCACCTCGATGCGCGGGTCCAGCAGTCCCGTGGGCCGTATGACCTGCTGGGCAATGTGGGTGCTGTTTTTGCGCTCGTACTCGCCGGGCGTCGCCGAAACAAAGATGATCTGGTTCAGCTTGGACTCCACCTCCTCGAATTTGAGGGGGCGGTTGTCGAACGCCGAGGGGAGACGGAACCCGTATTCCACCAGCGTTTTCTTGCGGGCATAGTCGCCGCCGTACATGGCGCGCACCTGCGGCAGCGTAACGTGGCTCTCGTCCACGAAAAGCAGAAAATCCTCCGGGAAATAATCCAGCAGCGTGGTGGGCATGGTGCCGGGCGCGCGGCCGGACAGCACCGCCGAATAGTTCTCGATGCCCTTGCACACGCCCACCTCGTTGAGCATTTCGATGTCGTAGTTGGTGCGCTGGGCGATGCGCTGGGCCTCGATGAGCTTGCCCTCGGCCGTGAACTGCCGCACCTGCGCGTCGCATTCGGCGCGGATCTTCTCGATGGCGGCGGCTTTCTTTTCGGCGCTGACGATATAGTGGCTGGCCGGGAAGATGGCCACATGCTTGACCACGTTCTGCCGCGCCCCGGTGATGGGATTGAACTCGGTGATGCGGTCGATCTCATCCCCAAAGAACTCCACCCGGATGGCCAGCTCGCTCATATAGGCCAGATAGATGTCCACGATATCCCCGTGGACGCGGAACTTGTTTCGCACAAAATTGACGTCGTTCCGCTCATATTGCAGCGTGACCAGACGGCCGCACAGCTCCTCGCGGCTCATCGCCATGCCGGGGCGCAGGCTGATGACCATGCTGCGGTAGTCGATGGGGTCGCCCAGAGAGTAGATGCAGGACACCGACGCCACGATGATGACATCCCGCCGCTCGGACAGCGCTGCCGTGGCCGAATGGCGCAGGCGGTCGATCTCGTCGTTGATCGCGCTGTCCTTTTCAATATAGGTATCCGTGCTGGGGATATAGGCTTCCGGCTGGTAATAATCGTAGTAGCTGACGAAATATTCCACCGCGTTATCCGGGAAGAACGCCCGGAACTCCGTACAGAGCTGTGCGGCCAACGTTTTGTTGTGGGCCAGCACCAGCGTAGGCCGGTTGCACTGGGCAATGACATTGGCCATGGTAAAGGTCTTGCCGCTTCCGGTCACACCAAGCAAAGTCTGGCAGCGGTCTCCGCGCCGCACGCCCTCGGCCAGTTCAGCGATGGCCTGCGGTTGGTCGCCGGTGGGTGTATAGGGCGACACCAGATGGAACGTCTCTCCGGGCATCGTCGGCCTCCTTTCGTTCTCTTTCTCGAAGAACCACAAATAGTTGTCTTTAGCGCCTCTATTATAGCACGGAAAGTTTATAATGTAAACCGATTTTTTGTGTCATCTGGGCCACAACAGGGTCCCGGTGCGGGTATCATAGAGAGGCAGACGGTTCTCATCCCGCATGGAAAAGAATTCCGTGTCGGTCAGGATGATGTGGTCCAGCAGCCGGATATGGACCAGACCCAATGCCCGCGTGATCTCGCCGGTGGCGTGCAGATCCTCGGCAGAAGGGAAGGCCGAGCCGTTGGGGTGGTTATGGCAGAGAAGGACGCGGTCGGTGCCGCCGCGAAGCGCGGCGGCTACGATCTCTTTAACGCTCAGGCTGACGTGGTCGGCTTCTCCCTCCCGGAGCCAGACGGCACTGCGCACCCGGCGGCGCGGGTCCAGCGAGACGAGCATGGCGCGCTCGTAGTCTGCCCACGCGAACTTTGCCATAAGGTAATCCGCCATCTGGCGGGTATCCTCGATGCGGCGCGTACCGCTGACCCGGCTCCGGCCATAGTAACGGCTGATCTCCGGCAGCAGGTGCAGCAGCCGCGCCGTGGACGGCCCGACACCTTCCACACGGCATAACTCCTCTTCGCTGGCCTCCAGGACCCCGGCAAAGTCTCCGAACCGCTCGATGAGCGCATGAGCGATGCCATTGGTATCTTTCCGCGCGTTGGTAAAATAAAGGATATATTCCAGCGCCTCGTGCGGAGCCAGACTGTCCAGCCCATTCGCCCGGACCCGGTCGTGCATGCGTTGGCGGTGACCGCTGTGGTCCGGTTTTTTATTTTCTGCCATAGCGGCGCCTCCTTTTTGTACTGCTTTTTTAGAATACCCATTTTTCCCGCAAAAGACAAGCCCTGACGTACAAAATCCGCGGAAATCCGTTTGGTAAACGGCCATCAAAAACAAAGCGCAGCAAAACGTTCTGAGAAGGAAAAAAGAAGACCCTGTATGAATGCTCGGCTTCCAAGCGTTCATACAGGGTCTGTTATGGTGCGAGGGAGGGGATTTGAA
>JBJERT010000154.1:6043-28505 GCA_051882435.1 Faecalibacterium sp. | reverse complement strand
TCCCCTTTCCGGGGCGTCTGATGATAACGCCTCGTAAGGGTGTGCCAGGAGGCGTGTGCCTCCTGGCACACCTTTATTATTATGAAATTTCAGTGTATAATGCATTGACCTATTTTCCTGTTTCCAGTTATGGTAATAGGCAGTCGCGGCGGGAAAAGCGTAGTTTCGCCGCACCGGACGCGGCAGGTTTTTCCTGCTGCGATTGCCTGTTACAGGCCTTCGCCCTCTGAGAGAGGTGGCATCGCGAAGCGATGACGGAAGGAGTTTCCCCGCCCTCTCTCCATCCTCTGTTTCCCCTATCTTATATAAACTCTAAAGAAATACAGGTGAATATTATGAACGCGATCCAAACCAGCGAACACAAAACTCTCAAGCTGACCAACGTGCTCTCCCGCCGCGTGATGCCGGATGAGCTGGGCAACATGGCTGTTATCCTGACCCAGATGCAGAACTTTATCAAGAGCCACAACGCGATGCCCGTCGGTCCGCTCATCCAGTACATTGGTTTGACCTCCGGCCCCAACCCGGAGCCGGATATCCAGATGATGATCCAGGTCAATCAGCTCATTCCCCGTCTGGAGCCGGGCTACCATCAGGACGCAGTGCTGCGTGTGCGCGACTGCCTCTATGCCCATTACACCGGCCCCATGGACAAGAGCCAGTTCGCCAGCCAGAAGCTGACCATCCATGCTTTCGAGAATGATATCCAGCTCAAGGGCAGCGTATACACGATTTTTGTCAATCAGGATTCTGACGAAGCGGTCATTGACGTGTTTATGGAGACGAAAGCATGAGGAAAAACGGCATCTATGACCTGAATGACCTGCAGGACCGCCGCATTATGATGGAAAAAAAGCTGCCGCCTTATGGCTATGCTTTCGTGCTCATCGTTGCGGCCTTCATGGTATTTCTGGTCGTGTGGAGCACGCAGACGCCGCGTGTTTATGTCAGCCAATGCACCGGCTCTGTGCAAGCCAGCAACAAAACCTATATCATGTCCACCTATTCCGGCTCGATCTCGGAGCTGAATATTTCAGAGGGCAGCTACGTCAACGAGGGCGACCTGATCGCACATATCAAGAGTACCGACCTCGACATGCAGCAGTCCAACATCCAGAGCCAGATCGATATCTACCAGACCCAACTGGAACAGTTCAATAAACTGCTGCGCTCCATCCAGGACGACCGCAACTATTTCAGCGAGACCGACCCCAACGACCAGACTTATTATTATCAGTACGAAACCTACAAGAGCCAGGTCGCTCAGAAAGCCTTTGACCCCACCCCCTATCAGGCCGCGGGCTACTCTGACGCCCAGATCAAGGCGCTGATGGAGCAGAACCAGAGCGAGATCGAATCGCTGTATTACTCCACTCTGCAAAACATCACCTCGAATATCAATCAGGTGCAGAGCCAGATCGACAATCTCAAATCCCAGATGGACGCCCTGAGCACCGGCGCGAATGATTACTACATTTATGCCCCCACCTCCGGCGTCATCCATATGGATACCGCCTACAAGGAGGGCATGGTGCTTGGTTCCGGCTCGGTTCTGGCCACCGTTGCCAGCCAGAACGACGATCTGGAGATCGTGGCCTATGTCACCATGAACGACCGTCCCCTGCTGAACGCCGGCGACCCCTGCAAGATCGCGGTCAGCGGCCTGTCTGAGTATACCTACGGCACCATCACCGGCACTGTGACCAGTATCGACAGCGACGTGACCAACAGCCAGAATGGTTCCTATTACAAAATGACTGTGACCCCGGACAACACCTATGTTGTGGGCAAAAGCGGCGACAAAGTCAATCTGACCAACGGCATGGGCGTGACCGTCCGCGTGGAATACGATAAGGTCACCTATTTTGAGTATGTCATGGAGGCCTTCGGCGTGCTGTTCCGCTGAGCGCCCTCGCTCCGCCTGTTCTGTTGGCCCACACGCATGTGTGGGCCGATTGAAACGTTTTTCGGTTCCTTTTTTCAAAAAGGAACAAAATTCCTAAACCGAACCTTACCCCCAAAGAGGTATTGAAGCTATGAATTTTTCCGCAAAAAAGCTGGCCCTGAGCGCCGTCTTGCTCTGTCTGCTGGCCGCGGGGACGGCTGTGACCGCCTCGGCCGCCGCGCCTGTGCAGGGACTGGCTATCACCTTGCCCACTGTACGCTGGCCGTGGGAAGCCGCCGTCGAGAGCATCGAGACCGGCGAGTATTCCAGCTCCATCGAGGTGGGCGAGACGCAGCAGCTTGTCCCGGTCATTTCCCCGGAAAAGGCGGCCAACGCTGCGGTCAGCTACGTCTCAGACAATGAAGCTGTGCTGGCCGTCGCGTCGGACGGCACCATTCAGGGTGTGAGCCTGGGCACTGCCCAAGTCACGGCTACGGCGGGCGGCAAGAGCTGCACCTATACCATTACGGTTGTTCCCAATGCTTCCATGATCGTGGCCGAAATGGATCTTTCTCTTTCGGCGAACCGCATCGCCGTGGGCGACACGGCCTCGGTGTCCATCCAGGTGCTTCCCACCACCTCGGCCAGCTATGCTGAGATCACCCTCAGCTCCTCGAATGAAAAGGTGGCCACGGTGAACAATTTCGGCAAAGTGACCGGCATCGCGCCCGGTACGGCCACCATCACCGCTACCTGTGGTTCCGTCTCCGCCAGCGCAAAGATCACCGTCGTGAGTGCTTCGTCCTCCACCCCGACCTCGGAGCATCTGACCCTGAACACTACCTATGTGGTGCTCAAACCCGGCGAGACCCGCGCGCTTCAGGTGTCGGTGTCCCCTTCCAATGCTTCCAAAAACTTCACCTTTAAGTCGGGAGATACCAGCGTCGCCACGGTAAGCGCGGGCGGCGTGATCAGTGCCGTAGGTACTGGTGCAACAGCCGTTGTCGTCAGCAACGGCACCGCTACCGCATCGGTCACAGTCATCGTGAACCGCACTGCCGCGTCCAGCTCCATCACCACCGACAGCGAGCAGAACAATTCTGCCGCACAGGACAGCGACGACCCCGTAGTGCGCGCCATCCAGAAAAGCGCCAAGGATGAGATCGTTTTCGAGCAGAGCGAGGTCCCGGTCGTTACTTCGGAGATGCTGGATGCCCTGCGTGTCTCGGGCAAGACCCTCTGCCTCACCTCGCAGGACTGCAATCTGCGCGTCCGCGGCAAAGACGTGCGCAACACGACCAACGCCTTTCATACAGCCGTCAGCTTCACACCCGTTGACAAAGGCGTGGAACTGACGCTGGACGACGGTACGGCTCTGCCCGGCAGCGTCGAGATCGAGCTGACCGGCGGCGCAGCCTCCTACAAAAAGCTCTACCTCTACAATGAAGTCACCGGCAAATGGCAGTACCTCAACAGCTACGCCGACAGTGTCGTCACCATCGATTCAGCGGGCCGCTACCTGCTGACCAACGAGACGATCTCGCTGGTGCGCGTGAACTGGTTCTTCCTTGCTGCGGCAGGCGTCGTGGTCATCATCCTCGGCATTTTCTATGTAGTCTTCAAAAAGCGGTATTGGTTCTGGTAAACAAAACAGCAGCGCCCGCTCCGGTCAGCCGGAACGGGCGCTTTTTTACGGGGGTTTTTCCCGCTTTCTTGAAAGAAAGCGGGGCAAAGAACTTTCTACTGCGCCCATCGCATCCGCGATGGGCGGGAAGGTTTTGGGGCTGACGGCGAGCGGGAGCACTGGTTTGCGCACTCCCGTGCGCTGGGGCTGCGCCCAGCAGACAGAACGCGCTGCTCCTGCCGGGATCGTGGCGCAGCCACCGCGCGCGGGAGCGCGCAAAAATCACTCACCCGTCTGCCGGTTCCCTATAAACTTCCTGCAAAACGCGAATGCGTTTTGCGACTGAAAAGTTTTTTCGGTTCCTTTTTTTCAAAAAAGGAACAAAAACCCCCGTTACTCCACCGTCACACTCTTGGCAAGGTTGCGGGGTTTGTCAACGTCGCAGCCGCGGAGGACCGCCATATAATAGGCGAAAAGCTGGAGCGGAACGATGAGCTGGAGCGGCATAAAGATGTCCTCATACTCATCCAGGCGGATCACATGATCTGCGATCCCCTCCGGCACAACGGCATCCTGAGTCGTGAACAGCAGGACCCTTGCGCCGCGGCTCTTGGTCTCCTTGGCATTGGAGAGGGTCTTTTCATAGACCTGCTTCTGGGTCGCCAGCGCGATCACCGGCACCCCGTCCGTGATCAGGCTGATGGTCCCATGCTTCAGCTCGCCCGCGGCATAAGCGTCCGAATGGACATAGCTGATCTCCTTGAGCTTGAGGCTGCCCTCCAGCGACAGGGAATAATCGAATCCTCGACCGATAAAAAAGCAGCTCTGTGTGTTGACAAAGCGGCTGGCCAGATACTTGATCTGCTCGCAGTCCGCCAGCCGGGGCCGTATGACCTCCGGCGCACGCTGGAGCGTCGCGGTATAACGGCGGGTCTCCGCCTCGGTCAGCTCTCCGCGGGCATAGGCCAGACGCAGCGCAAACAGATACAGCACACACATCTGCACCATATATGCTTTGGTAGACGCCACCGCGATCTCCGGGCCTGCATAGGTATACATCACATAATCGGCGGCGCGGGCAATGGAGCTGCCCACCACATTCACGACCGCCAGCACCGGCACACCGCGGCTCTTGGCCAGCTTGAGCGCCGCAAGGGTATCGCTGGTCTCACCAGACTGGCTGATAATAATGACAAGGTCATTTTTGCGCAGGATCGGGTCGCGGTAGCGGAACTCGCTGGCGATATCCACCTCCGCGGGCACCCGCGCCAGCCGTTCGATGGCCGCCTTGCCCACCATGCCCGCATGCATCGCGGTACCGCAGCCCACAAGATGGACCGTCCCGATACCCCGCAGCACCTCGTCTGTCAGCTCCGGGACGCGCAGCTCCGGCAGGCCATTCTCCACGCGGGGACTGACGGTCGCCGTGATTGCCTGGGGCTGCTCATTGATCTCTTTGAGCATGAAATGGGGATAGCCGCCCTTTTCCGCGGCCTCCAGATCCCAGTCTGCGGTCAGCACCGGGCGCTGCACCGGCTCGCCATAGGCGTTATACATACGGATGCCCTGTGCCGTCACGACGGCAAGGTCTCCTTCCTCCAGAACAGAATAGGTCCGCGTATACTTGAGCAGCGCGGGGATATCCGAAGCCACAAAGTTCTCGCCCTCACCGTAGCCCACGATGAGCGGGCTTTCGCGCCGTACCGCGAAGATCGTATCCGGGAACTCCCGGAACAGCACCGCCAGCGCATAGCTGCCGCGCACTTTGCCCAGCGCATCGGTCAGAGCGTGCAGCGGGTCATCGTGATAGCAGCTGTCGATGAGTTTGACCAGGACTTCGGTGTCCGTCTCGCTCTCAAATGTATACCCGCGGGATATCAGATATTCTTTCAACGAGCCGTAATTTTCAATGATTCCATTATGGACGATACTCACCCGCGGCGTAGAATGCGGATGACTGTTGACGTCACTGGGCTCGCCATGCGTCGCCCAGCGTGTATGCCCGATGCCGCAAAAGCTGTGCGCCAGCTGTTCCGCGGCCAGTTTATCGCGCAGCGCCGCGAGGCGGCCCTTGCTCTTGACCACACGGATCCCGCTTTCCAGCGCCAGCGCGACGCCCGCGGAATCATAGCCGCGATACTCCAGCTTGGTCAGGCCGTCCAGCAGCACCTCCTGTGCGCTGCGCATTCCTGCATACCCTACAATGCCACACATACAAAACACCTCCATGCCGACAGCATGGCTCAAAGCAGCAAGCCGCTGTCAGCTTCGTTTTCAGTTTATGTCGTTGTGGCTAAGCGCGCTCTGCAAAAAAGCGCGCGCCAAGGGGATCTGTTACGGTATCACTGCCGCTTTTTGCCCCTTTTTGCGGCTGGTCCAGCCCCCAGCCGGAGGGACACCCGCCGAATCTTTCGATGGTCCCTCTCCTCGTCACCCTCACGGCTGTCACCCGTGTGGCCCGGCGCTTGGCGTCAACCGGATGTTCCACATTCCCCCTTTCGAGCTGATTTTCTGGGTTCGTTTTTTGTTCCTTTTTGTTCCTTTTTGAAAAAAGGAACCGAAAAACTTTTTACTGCGCCCATCGCATTCGCGATGGGCGGGAAGGTTTGATGGTCGGACGGAAGGCGGAGGCACGGGTTTGCGCGCTCCCGCGCGCGGGGGCTGCGCCCGGCGGCGGTTCCGTACATCGTTGCAGTGGAGCACCTTGTCTCTCCCTTTGGGAGAGCTGGCGCACAGCGCCTGAGATGGCAGAGGCAGTTTCCTCAAAGAAAGGCACAGCTGTTCTTAGTGCCAGCCCAGCATTTTATGCAGCCGCGGCCGCCAGACCAACTGATAGAGCTGCAGCAGATTATGCAGTGCGCGGTCATACAGCAAAAAAGCTGCGTTCCCCAGCGCCAGCGTCAGGAGCGTCAGCCAGAGCACCGTATTTTTCAGCTCCTGCGCCGCCTCGCCTGCCGGGAACAGCAGATACAGCAGGCTGTACATCGCCAGCACCGCTGCATTGCACAATAAGAGTTTACACCCCACCCGCAGAAAAGCAGGCCGAATCCGCTCGAAGGCCGATTTGACCAGTGGATAATATCCCAGCAGCACCGCAAAAATAAGGGCCACCTCTTTATCCGGCACGAACAGCAATCCCAGCAGACTGACCGCGGCGTAGGCTGTAAAGGCCATTTTGCGCCCACACTCGACGCATACCGTCAGGATCAGGAACCCCGCCACCGCCGGAGCGATGAACATTGCCAGCGGCAGGATCGCCCCCAGCAGCATGAGCGCCACGCTCAGTGCCGCCGCCATACCGCAATATGCCATGGCCCAGCTCTTGCGCGCCTTCATGGCAGCTCCCAATGGGACACCGCGAGAACATTCTGTTCGTCGGGTTCCAGCGGGTCCACCGCGTGGCGCAGACCCAGGATCATGATATTGTCCAGCAGTGATTTATTCAGCTTGATATCCAGCATGCTATATGCCCTGACCAGATCGTTGGCGGCGGCCAGCGCCTGCCGCCGGGCATTCTCCTGCGCCGCGGACTGTGTGCTCAGACCGTTGGCTAAAAAGACGTTATAGCGGCCTTTCTGCTTGTCCTGCTCATAGTTTTCCGCCTTGTCCAGCAGATAAAAAACACGGCCAACACAGCTCCCGATATACCGCATGCTTTTGCGCTGGGCGGGATCATCTGTGGCGAGAAGCCCATACAGTGCGCCATAGATATTGCTCATCGGCTCTGCGGCCATCACATAGTTCTGGGCGCGCAGGTCCATCTGGGCGATCGCCTGCGCCCGCTCCTGAGCAAACAGACGGTCCAGCGCCGGATTTTCTTCCACGGTATGCTTATAGGCGCGGCAAAGAAAGACCCGGTCCGCCAGCTTTCGGATCCGCTTTCGGAAGGTCAGCTCATGCCACTGGCGGTCCTGATACTTATGCCACCCCAGCATCACCTCCACCTGCGCCGCAAGGCGGATGCCTTGCGTCTGACACATCCCCAGCTTTCGGCGGAGCGCGCCGGGCAGATGGATCGGCTTGCAGGTCGCCGGACGGCCGGCAAGGCTGTCCGCCAGCAACGCGAACAAAACGCCGTTATATCGCAGCGTCAGACAGGAGTAGAATCCATAAGTGGTATACATCTGGCGCTGTACGCCCCGCAGATACCACAAATAAACATTGTAATCGCGGATGGTCAACTCCGGCAGATAGGGCTTCATTCGGCCAGTCATTCCGCTTTTCTTCCTTTCCTTGGTATGATCCCGGCGCGCAGCGCGCCGCAGGCATCCGAACAAGACCGCACGGCCGAGTGCCCGCAGCTCCGTGCGGATAAGATATAAATAAGTATAATCCTTTTTGGCCCTACATGCAACCACTGATTTTCACTACTCTGTCTGTTTGTCCCCCTTTTTCTCTGTTCATTTCTCCTCTCTCAAGAACTTTTTATTGCATTCATGTATATTTTTCTCAAATCTGAGCAGATGCCATTTCTCTGTGCTTTTTTCCGGTCATTCCGGGAACACTCCTGCTTTTTTCAGAAAAACAAGCGCCAGAGTGCATTCTCCGGCGCTTGTTTGAAGGGGGTATCTCTTATTTGGCAGGGCGCGGCGGCAGGCTGCGCTTGCCGTCGAAACCCTTTTTCGGCATGGGTTTTGCGGCGTGGTCCTTCCCGGGAGCGGTATAGTACATATAGAGCTGGCAGGGGATCATGCCGTTGTACATCTTGCGGCGTTTGCTGGCACGGCGGCCGTAGTGAGCCTCGAAATCCATATCCGCTGTGATGGCGTACAGGCCCGCGCAGGGGTGCGCCTCCATCTGGCGGCCCAGGGTTCGCGCCAGCTGGGCGGCTCCCTCGATGGTGCTCATCCGCTCGCCATAAGGCGGGTTGGTCAGCACGATGGCTTCGGGACGCGCTTCGAATCGGGCGACGTCCGCCACCTCAAAATGACAGCGCTTGTCCACTCCGGCCAGTTTTGCATTGGCGTTGGCCTGCGCCACGGCGGCAGGGTCGATATCATAGCCGAACGCCTCGAATGCCGCGTCCAGCTTTGCCTCCGCCAGGGCCTTCTGGCGCTGTTCCGCCCAGACCGCCGTCGGCACAAAGCTATAACGCTCGGCGGCAAAGCGGCGCTTGAGGCCGGGCGCCAGGTTCATAGCCTTCTGCGCCGCCTCGATGAGCAGCGTCCCGCTGCCGCAGAAGGGGTCCTCCACAAGGCTGTCGCGGCGTACGCGGCCCAGATCGGCAATGGTCGCTGCCAGCGTCTCGCGGATGGGGGCTTCCATGGCGGTGCGGCGATAGCCGCGCTTGTGCAGACCCTCACCGGAGGTATCCAGCATGATCTCACACAGATCCTTTCGCAGCATGAAGCGGATCCGGTATTCCACGCCCGATTCCGGCAGCGTAGAGGTGTGGTGGCCCTGCATCAGGCGCTTGACCACAGCTTTTTTGATGATGCTCTGGCAGGCCGGCACACTGGAGAGCTTGCTGTTCAGCGAGGAACCTGTGACCGGGAACGCCGCATCTGCGGGCAGCAGCTCCTCCCATGGGATGGAATACACTCCATCGAACAGCTCGTCGAAGCTGGTGGCCGGGTAGGAGGCCAGCAGCAGCATGACGCGCTCGACTGTGCGCAGGTTCAGGTTCGCGGCAGCGATCATCTCCGCTCCGCCCCGAAAGGTCAGGCGGCCGTCGCTGACCCGGATATCCTCCGCGCCGATGCGGCGCAGCTCAAAGCTGGCGGTCGATTCACACCCAAAGAAACAGGGCGCGATCAATTCAAATTTTGCGGGCATTTTGGTTCCTTTCTTGCGCAGCAGCGGCTGCGGCATACCGAAAAACAGGCCCGCCCCGCTGGGGGCAGGCCCACGTTATCCTCTTACTGTAGGGAAAGCGGCGGTGCTCAACGACCGCGGCGGCCGCGGGGGGCATAGCCACCGCCCCGGCGGTTGTTGGTCTCGTGGTCGAGATCCGCCATTTTCTCCTCGCTCTGGCTTTTGAACCGGCTCATCATGTCCTCAAAGCTCATATTATCGGACCGGACAGGAGCTTTGGGCTGCCAGACGCGGGGGGCACGGTCACGGTCGCGGCCCGCAGGACCGCGCCCGCCTTCCCGGGGACCACCGGGACGCGGACCCCGTCCGCCCTCCCGCGGGGCACCGCCAGGCGCAGGACCACGGCCTTCCCGGCCGGGACGCGGCGGGGGCGGCGGGAGCAGACGCTTCATCGAGAGAGCGATCTTGCCGTCCGGTGCAACATTGATGACCTGCACCTTGACGGTGTCGCCCGCGTGCAGGATCGCTGCCAGATCCTGCACGAACTCGTTCGATACCTCAGAGATATGCACCATGCCCACACGGCCCTCCGGCAGCGCGACAAACGCGCCAAACGGCTTGACCCCCGTGACACGGCCTTCGAAAATGCTTCCAACCTCGATCGCCAAAACTCAATACTCCTCTTGTTTTCCGTGTGAAAGACTCTGCGGGCAGACCGCAAACCTCTCTGCCCGTGCGCTCAGTTCCCGGATACGTCGATAAAGATCCGCTCGTTGGGCGCTGCGTAATGATAGGAATCACGGGCGACCCATTCCGTCACCTCGTCTTCGTCGCCGCTGAGGATGCGCTGCATCTCCTCGTTCGCGGTCTTTTGCTGCGCGATCTGCTCGTTCAGCGTTTCCAGCTCCGCACGTTTGGAGCTGATCGTCACCTGATTGGAGAGGTATGCCGCCAGCATGCTGAGCAGAAGCAGGCAGAACAGCAGACGCAGCAGCGACCTCCACAGGGTCGTTTTTTTGCGTTTTCTGCGGCTCGACTCGGCCATGGCGTTTTCCCTCCCTGAAAGTCCCCGCAGCTCAACGCTCCGGCGGCTCCTGTGATTCATTTGAATTATACAACACGCGCGGTTGGTTTTGCAAGTTCTTTTTGGCTTTTTTTGCAGTTCTTTTTGCGTTCCGGCGTGATTTGGCGCGGGAGCGGCGCTCCCGGAGCGCCTGCCCGGCCGGGCGCAGCACCCAGCGGCACAGCAGACGGGCCGGAGCGCTCAACAGCAGGAATAGAACATGCTCAACAGCGTGCAGCGGCGGCCCCAGCAGCACCGTGCTGCCCAGCGCGCCCGCCGCGCCGCCCGCCAGCATATACCAGCGCAGCGCACCGGCCTCGCTCCACCCCGCCGCATAGCTCTGGAGGAATAACAGTACCGCGCCCACCAGCAAAAAGTCCGGCAGGAACGCGCCGCGCCCCCGCGTCGGGAACCACGCGCGCACCGCTCCGCAGGCTGCCCCCAACAGCAGGCAGAACAGCAGCTCCCGCCCTACCTGCCCCGGGCTGAGGACAAAACTCATCAGCGCACCAGACGGCGCAGCAGACCACCGGGGGTGCGGTCTTCCGTATATTCCAGCGCATCGAAGCGGCCGGTCAGCCGGGCCTCCCCGATATCAAGGTCCAGCGAGGTCACGCTCAGCTCGGCCCCGGTCAGATTGAGCGTCCCTTTGCTGGTCTCGATGGCCGCGCTGTCCGGGTCGCACCGCACTACCCGCCGCACACCGGTCACGGTCAGGCGGCTCCGCCCTTCCAGGATCAGGTCGTGGGGCGCGCCGACCTCTCCCTTGCCCTTTTGCTGCTCCATCCGCGCACTCTCCCCTCTCTGCTGCATTCTATGCGCGCGGAGGAGAACGCATTACTGCTCGATGACCTCGTACATCTCGCGGGCCACGTCCTTGGTGCGCGGCTCCGCGTCCGAAAGTACCCGCACCTTGATGGGACGGTTGCCAAAGGTGATCTCGATGATATCCCCCGCCGCGACCGCCAGACTGGCTTTGGCCACTTTGCCGTTGACAAGGATGCGGCCCGCGTCCGCCACCTCGTTGGCAACTGTGCGGCGCTTGATGAGACGCGAAACTTTCAAATATTTATCCAGACGCATAATGATTTCTCCTTTTCTTTTGTTCCTTTTTGAAAAAAGGAACCGAAAAACTTTTTACTGGCAAGCCGCATCCGCGGCTTGCAAAACGTTTTATTGCAGCCGATTATCAGCGGCCCTCTTTTGCGCGCTCCCGCGCGCTGGGGCTGCGCCCAGTAGACAGAACGCGCTGCTCCTGCCGGGATCGTGGCGCAGCCACCGCGCGCGGGAGCGCGCAAAAATCACTCACCCGTCTGCCGGTTCCCTATAAACTTCCTGCAAAACGCGAATGCGTTTTGCGACTGAAAAGTTTTTTCGGTTCCTTTTTTTCAAAAAAGGAACAAAAACCCCCGTTTATAAAAAGAACCGCCGCGTTCCCGGCAAGCGGGGGACCGGCGGTGGGCATCGCTTACAGCGTGTCCTTGAGAGATTTGCCCTGTTTGAACACGACGCTGCGGGATGCTGCGATGGTGATCGGCTCATGGGTGCGGGGGTTGATGCCCTGGCGCTCGGCGCGCTCGCGCACCTCAAAGCTGCCAAAGCCCGAGATGGTGATCTTCTCACCATCAGCCAGTCCCTTGCTCAGCGCCTCAAACATCGCGTTGACCGCGCGTTCCGCGTCCTTTTTGGTCATCTCCGTATTTGCCGCCACCTGTGCGATCAAGTCTGTTTTCGTCATAAAAACCCTCCACTCATTTTTGGTTGATGGTCATCTTATTTATCAGAACAGGCTCCTGAGCCTGATCTCCGCTCTGTGCCGTCTCCTGCGCCAGCAGCTCCCCACAAAAGCGCTGCGAAGCAAAGGTCAGCGCCTCCTCGGCGTCCACGCCAGCCAGACGCAGCATGTTGGCGGCGGCGAACAGCAGCTCTCCCGCCGCCGCCTGTGCGCCCTGCGTGTCGGACAGTTCGTCCCACGCCGCCACGGCACCGGCCAGCGCCTGCCGCGCCGCTCCCGGCTCGTTGATACCAAATCCGCGCCCGGCAGCCCGCTTTTGCAGCTTCTGCGCCCGCATCAGGGCGGGCAGCGTAGCGGGAACGGTCCCCAGCTCATCGGCCAGTGTGCTGCGGCCCTTTTCCTTATTTTTGAGCGCATCCCAGCCGTTTATTCCCGCGTTCTGCGCTGCGGAGGAAGCAAAAATATTGGGGTGGCGGAAAACCAGCTTCTCGCACACCTCCCGGCAGACCTGTTCCAGCCCGAACCGGCCCCGCTCCTCCTCGATGACCGCATGGAACGCCACCTGCATCAGCACGTCGCCCAGCTCCTCGCGGAGCATGACCGGGTCGTCGGCATCGATGGCCTCCAGCACCTCACAGGTCTCCTCGAGAAAATTCTTGCGGATGGAGGCATGGGTCTGCACCTTATCCCACGGGCAGCCCTGCTGCGGGTCCCGCAGGATACGGATGACCTGCGCCAGGTCCTCCATGGTACAGTGTTCTCCCGGCTCCCAGTCGATCACGGCGGCCGCCTCCCTTCCTGAACAGTAGAGCTAAATTGTACCGCAGTTTCCCCCATTTTTCAAGGGAAAAGCCACAATTCCGCGCGATTGTTCAGAATTCTGTCACACAAAAAGGACGGCGTCCTGTGGGACACCGCCCTTGTCTTTGGACTCGGGACCCCTTTCTCAGAGCTGCGCGCCGCACTTGTTGCAGAACAGCGCATCCTCCGCGACCTGCGCGCCGCACTGCGGGCAGCACCGGGGGCCGGGCGCGGCAGGCTGCTCCGCCTCAGCGGCAGGCTGGCCCTCCATCTCCTCTGCCTCCACAGCGACCTGCACGGTCTCCACCTCCGCCGCTTCGGCGGGGGTCAGGCTGGCCTTGAGCTGCGCGATCTTCTGCTCCAGCGCGTCGATCATCTCGATATATTTATCCACCAGAGGCTGGTTTTCCTCGTTGCCTTTGGCCAGGCTGTACACCAGCGCGCCGAGCTGGCGCTGCGCCTTGAACAGCTTTGCCTGTTCGTTGACGATCTTCGCCTGAGTCTTGCCCTTTTCGGCCAGATCCATCGCGGCGGAGCGGCCCTTTTCGGCGTATTCCAGACCCATTTCCTTGATTCGATTCAGATCCATAAAAGACACCTCATTTCGTCTCTGCTCCCCGCCGGGGAACAAGCTGTGCCTATGCCGGAGCTGCGGGGGCAAATGCCTCCGCGCCGCCCGGCCCGATGGTTTCATTATAGCGCACTTGGCGCAGGTTTGCAACGCACGGTTTCCACTTTTTACAGTTTTGTGCAGATTTTGCAACAGATTTTTCGCATTCGGACAAGCGCGGCCGGCTCAGTCCACCATGACCCCATAAAACTCCCGCAGCATGCTGTCCTCCGGCAGGCAGCCCAGCTCCAGCGGGACCACATTTTCAAAGCGGCGGGCCGTCTCGTCCCACAGCTCGGCGTTGTGACCTTCCAGCGTGAACTTCTGGCGCACCTTCTTCAGCAGCTGCGCGATGAGGCCCAGCTCATAGGTGAAGGAGGTATCCAGCAGAAAGTCCGCCGTGCTCTTGAAGCCCTTGATATACCGGGTCTCGCCGTCCAGCACCCGCTCCCACATGCTCAGGGTCTTGGCGGGGCTGTGGCCGCGGGTGGAGGCGTCGCGCAGAGTGCGGCGGCACAGCCGGATATCCTGCGTGTTGATAACGCGGCGGCCCTCCTCGCAGTATTCCTCCCGCAGGCCCGCATAGACCCGGTAGATCTGTTCGGCCGGGACAAGGCTGGTCAGGGTGGGATTGAGCGCATGGATGCCCTCCACGATACACACGCCGCCCTGCAGATCGATATCCTCCGTCTGCTCCGAGCGGCTCTCGGTGACAAAATCATAGATAGGCAGGACGGTCCGGCCCGTTTCGTTCAGCTCCCGCAGGCACTGATTGATGAGGGGCAGGTCCAGAGTTGCGGGGTTCTCGTAGTCGATGGAGCCATCCGGCATTTTGGGGTAATATTCGGTGCCGCGGAAGAAATTGTCCAGGCTGATGACCTGCGCGGGCGTGCCCTGACGGGTCAGCTCCCGGGCAAGGAAATGCGCCGAGGTGGTCTTGCCGCTGGCCGAAGGGCCGGTGAGCATGATGATGCGGCAGCCGGAGCCGCGCACCTTTTCGGCCGCGTAAGAGATGCGCTGGCGGTAGCTGCGCTCACAGAACTCCGCCAGCTGGGCCGGGCTGCGGGCCGCGACGTTATAAAGCCCGACCTCGACCAGACGTTTCGGGACCCAGATCGTGATCATAAAACTCAGACACTCCTTTTTTGCGTTCCAGTACCTCCGCAAAGCGCTGGATATATTCGGTGGGATACTTGAAGTTGAAGATGCGCTTCATACGCTTTCCGCCGTCGGCCACCAGCTTGGTGCTGCCGCCCGCGCCTGCGGAAAGGATGGTCTGAACTTCCTCCATGATATAGATATTATAATACCCCTCGCGGCCCGGCTTGCACCAGCCCACATTTTCAAGATTCTGGAGCGTATTTTTCTGCCGATAAAGGTAATAGGGCCGGTAGCCCGCCTCTGCCAGCAGGCTGCATTTTTGCAGCATGGCGGCCACGTCGGCATAGTCGTTTTGGCTCTGGTCCTCAATGACGATGCGGGACGCGCGCTTGAGGGTCAGGGTGTGCACCGTGATGTTCTCCGGCCCCAGCGCAATGGCCTGCCGCAGGCTGCGCTCGAAGCCTTCCACCGTATCGCCGGGCAGGCCCGCGATCAGGTCCATATTGATATCGCTGTGCCCCGCGGCCCGGGCAGCGGCGTAGCAGTCCAGGATATCCTGTGCCGAGTGGCGGCGGCCGATGTTGGCCAGGACCTCATCCGAAAAGGTCTGCGGATTGATGGAGATGCGGGTGGCGCCATATTCCCGGATGACCGCCAGCTTTTCGGCGTCGGTGCAGTCCGGGCGCCCGGCCTCCACCGTGTACTCCACCACGCGGGACAGGTCGAAGTTCTCCCGCACGGTCCCCATGAGCTGGCGGAGCTGGTCCGCGGAAAGGCTGGTAGGCGTGCCGCCGCCGATATAGATGCTGCACAGCTCCAGCCCGGCGCGGTCGGCCTGGGCGCGGATGGCCTCCACCTCGCGGCAGAGGCAGTCCACATAGGGCTGCACGAGCTGACGGTCCCGGTCAAGGTTGCGGCTCACAAAGCTGCAATAGCTGCACCGGGAAGGGCAGAACGGGATGCCGATATACAGGCTGTACGTCTTTGGCGCGCTGCCCCGGCGCAGGATCGGCTCCTGCAGGTCTGCGATACGGCAGGCCATGCGGTATTTTTCCTCCGAACAGTCGAACCGCTGCAAAAAGTAGCGGTCGATCTGTTCCTGCGTCCAGCCCGCAGCGCGCTTGTCATGGATCAGGCGCACGGGGCGGACGCCGGTCATCTTGCCCCAGGGCGGACGCAGTCCCGTCCAGCCCCGCAGAAGGTCATAGGTCAGGCTGGCCAGCGCGAACTCCGGCGTTTCCTCTGTGGGCAGCGGCGCGGCGGCGCTCTGCGCGCGGCCGGCCTCCTGCACCCGCGCCCGCAGGCCGTCCGGGCCTTTTTCCGCCCACACGAAATCCTCGTCCTCCGCGGGCGGGGTCAGGGTGAGCGGCGCCATGGGATAGAACAGCCGGACGAGGTGTTCCACTTCATAGCCGGAGGGCAGGCCGGTGATATAAATTTTCATGGATCGTTCCTGTCTTTGTTTTTGTGTGCTCTGCATGCGTTTCGGATATACCAGTTGTTGTCCAGCTCCCAGCCGAACTGGGAAAAATCGCCGTGGCCGGGCAGGACCTGCGTCTCCCGCGGGATGGGCAGCGCCGCCAGCTTGCGCAGCGAGGCGTCCATCTGACGGGCATCGCCGCCGGGCAGGTCGGTGCGGCCGATGCTGCCCTGGAACAGCGTATCCCCGCAGAACAGATATTCCCCACACAGCAGCACCACGCTGCCGCGGGTATGGCCGGGCGTATGCCAGACGCGGAAAGACAGCTCGTCGATCTCGACGGCCTCCCCTTCCGCATAGCCGCCGTCCGCTTCCCGGAGGGGATACATCTCGCTCCCCACCAGGTCCTCCGGCTCGCAGCGGAGCGGGACCTTCCATTTTTCCCGCAGGGCGGCGGCGCTGCCCACATGGTCATAGTGGCCGTGGGTGCAGAGGACCGCGGCCAGCGTTGCGCCGTGCTCAGCCAGCAGGGCCTCGTATTCCTGCGCCGGGGCGGCCGGGTCGATGATGACGCCGCGGCCCGCGTCCGAAATAAGCAAAAAGGTATTGGTATACAGCGGCGCGGGGCCGAGAACATGGAATGCCTGCATATTGGCTCCTCCTCAATCCTTTTGTTTCCACTCGTCGGTGTCCATGATGATGGTGCAGGGGCCTTCGTTGACGAGAGATACCTGCATATCCGCTCCGAACTCGCCGTGCTGCACCGCCTTGAGGCCCTGCTTCTCCATCTCGGCAAGGAACAGCTCATAGGCGTCCACCGAGAGGGGCGGCTTTGCGGCCCGGATAAAGCTGGGCCGCATGCCCTTTTTGGTGTCGCCGTACAGCGTGAACTGTGACACCACCAGCGCCGAATAGCCCAGATCCCGGGCACTGCGGTTCAGCTTGCCCTCGTCGTCCGGGAAAATACGCAGTCCGGCGCATTTTTCGGCCAGACGGGGCACGACCTCCAGCGTATCGGTGTCCCGGACCCCCAACAGGATCACAAGACCCGGGCCGATGGCCCGCGGCTCGCCGCCGTTGACCCGCACACTGGCGGAGGAAACGGCCTGAATGACTGCTCGCATCGCTGCTTCAACTCCTTGTTACCTTGAGGACGTCCTTGACCTTGGAGAGCCGCGCGACGACCTTGTTGAGATGCTCGGTATTATTGATCCCGATGGTCAGGCTGACCACGCCGAGGTTGTTCTCGGCCTGACGGGCGTTCATGGTATAGATCGGCACCCGCATGTCGGAAAGTGCGCCCAGCACGTCCCGCAGCAGGTCGATGCGGTCCAGCGCCACGATCTCCACGCCCGCCTTGTAGCTGTCCTTCACGCTGTCGGCCCAGTATGCCTTGACCCAGCGGGGGGCGTTGGCGGGGTCCTTCATGCTGGCGAGGGCGTTGGCGCAGGTCTGTTTGTGGATGGACACGCCGAAGCCGCGGGTGATGAAGCCCACGATGGGGTCCCCGGGCAGGGGGCTGCAGCACTTGGCGAACTTGATGGGCGTATTGTCGAAGCCCTCGACCACCACGCCGTCGGTGGCGTGGACCCGGCGCAGATCGACCTTGGGCAGCTCGGCGGGCTTGGCCTCCGCCTCCTGCACGGCCCGGAGCTTCTGATATTCTTCCTTGAGCTTGGGCAGGCAGTTGGCGATGGTGATGCCGCCGTAGCCGATGGCGGCATACAGTTCCTCAGCGTTGTTCTGGCGCAGGCGGCGGCAGCAGCTATTGATAAAAGCGTCCAACTGGTCGTCCGGGACCATGATCATCTCCCGGCGCAGCTCCCGGGCCAGCGCGTCGCGGCCCTGCGCGATGTTCTCTTCGCGGCGCATCTTCTTGAACCAGTTGCGGATCTTGCTCTTGGCCTCGCTGGTGCGCACGATCTTGAGCCAGTCACGGCTGGGGCCTTTGTCCGCCGGGCCGAGGATGACCTCGATGATCTCGCCCGTGGAAACGGTATGGTCGATGGGGACCATGCGGTTGTTCACCTTGCAGCCCATCATACGGTTGCCCACCGCCGAATGGATGGCATAGGCAAAGTCGATGCAGGTCGCGCCCGCGGGCAGGTTGATGACGTCGCCCTTGGGCGTGAAGGCAAAGACCTCCTCCGGCAGCAGATCGCTCTTGAGGTCGTGCAGCAGATTGCCAGAATCCTCGCTGACACGCTGATTTTCGAGGAGCTGGCTGACCCAGGCCAGGCGTTCGTCCAGCTTGTCGTGGCCGTCCAGCCCCTCCTTATATTTCCAGTGGGCCGCCACGCCGTACTCGGCCTGTTCATCCATCTTGCGGGTGCGGATCTGCACCTCGAAGGGGATGCCCTCGTGTCCGATGACCGTGGTGTGCAGGCTCTGGTAGCCGTTGGGCTTGGGCGTGGAGATATAGTCCTTGAAGCGGTTGGGCAACGGATGATACATATCATGGATGAGGCCCAGTGTGCTGTAGCACTCGGCCAGAGTATCCAGAATGATGCGCACCGCATAGATATCATAGATCTCGTCAAAGGACTTGTTCTGCATGATGGTCTTGCGGTAGATGCCATAGATGCTCTTGACACGGCGCTTGATGGTGGCGCCCTCGATGCCGCTCTCGTTCAGGCGGCGCTCGATGACCCCCGACACCCCGGCCAGGAACTCCTCGCCCGCGCGCTCGCTGAGCATGTGGCTGATCTCCTCGTAGCCGATGGGGTCGAGGTAGTGCAGACTGCGGTCCTCCAGCTCCTCTTTCACGTTGAGGATGCCCAGACGGTTGGCGATGGGGGCATAGACCTCCATCGTCTCGCGGGCCTTGTCGCGGCGCTTCTGCGGCGGCCACGCATCGCCGGTGCGCATATTGTGCAGCCGGTCGCACAGCTTGATGATCATGACCCGCACGTCGCGGCTCATGGCCAGCAGCATCTTGCGCAGATTCTCGGCCTGCAGCTCCTCGATGTTGGAGAACTGAATCTTGGTCAGCTTGGTCACGCCGTCCACCAGCTGCGCCACATCCGCGCCAAAGGATGCTGTGATCTGCTCCACCGTGGTGGGGGTGTCCTCCACCACGTCATGCAGCAGCGCCGCCGCGATGCTCTCGGTATCCATGCCCAGGTCCAGCACCAGACGCGCCACCGCCAGCGGATGGCAGATATACGGCTCGCCGCTGCGGCGGCACACGCCGTGGTGGGCATCGTCGGCCATGTGATAGGCTTTGGAGATCATCTCCATATTATAAGCCTTGCCGCTGGCCCGGATGGCCTCCACCAGCTTGTCATAGGTCACGATCTCGGGCCGCATCTCGGACGGCAGGATCTCAGACGGCGCATTGGCCGGCTGTGCCGTGGCGGCCACCGTCGCCACCTCCTGCACCGGGCGGTGCAGATGGGTCTTTGCAGAATACAGGTCCTCCCCGGACGTCATCCCTTTCTTTCCCTCAGGCATTTTTATCTTCCCTCCAAACATTTCAGGATGGGCGCGTCAGCCAGATCCTTCTTGCCCGCCGACGGCACCAGCTCCCAGTACCGCGCGCCGTTCCTCTCCACGGCGGCGATGAGTCCCACCTGTTCCAGCGCGGTGACCGCGACCAGGATCTTGCCGGTCTGCTCCGCGCCCAGCTTCGCAAACAGCGGCTGCATATCCTCGGCATGCCAGGGCCGCGCTTTCAGCTCCCGGTACACCGCGACGATGTCCGCCCGCGCGGGGCGGATGGTATCCTTCTGCTCCTCGGTCAGAGGCGCGCCGCGGCGCAGCGCCTGGACCAGCGCGGCCTGCTCGGCGGCAGCGCTGCCCAGACCGGCGGGGTGCAGCTCCAGCACACGGCCCGAGAGCTGCGGCCCCCGGGCCGCATCGTAGACTGAAAGGTTCAGCGCCACATCCACCGCATCCCCCGCCGCGTAGGGGATCTGTTCGGGCGGCATCCCGAACCACACCGCGTACAACACCGCGCTGCCCTGCCGCAGCCGCAGGCGGCTGTGCCGCCCCTCCGACACCGGATAGACCCCTTCCAGCGTCGCTTTTTCCAACAGGAACACCGGGGTAGGGTTCTCTGTGCCATAGGGCGCCAGCTGCTCCAGACGGCGCACGCTCTCCACGCTCACCCGGTCCAGCCGCAGCGAAAGGTCGCATTCCAGCGGAGGCGTGTGCAGCACGGGACACTCCCGGGCAGCCCACTCGTTCATGCGGCGGCGCAGCACGGGAAGGTCCTGCTCCCGGACCGACAGTCCGGCTGCCATGGCGTGGCCGCCGAAGCGGATGAGCAGGTCGGCGCAGGAGGCGATGCAGGAATGCAGATTGAAGCCCTGCACACTGCGGCCGCTGCCCTTGCCCTCGCCGTTCTCGTCCACCGACACCACGATGACCGGGCGGCCGCACCGCTCCACCAGACGGGAAGCCACGATGCCGATGACACCGGGATGCCAGTCCCGGCCCCACAACAGCACCACGCGGTCCTCCAGCAGAGAGGGGTCCTGCGTCAGCTGTTCCTGCGCGGCCTTGACGATCTGGGATTCCATCTCCTGCCGCGCAAGATTGATCTCATTCAGCTTATGCGCCAGTTCGGCGGCGCGCTCCTCATCCTCGCACAGGACGAGCTGGAGCGCCGTAACGGCATTGTCCATCCGCCCGGCCGCGTTGATGCGGGGAGCAAGGGCATAGCTCACATTTTCAGCCGTGATGCTTTTGCCCGCAAGGCCCACCTCATCCAGCAGCGCCTCGAAGCCGGGACGGTCGGTCTGCTGGAGCAGGCGCAGCCCCGCCTTGACGAGGGTGCGGTTCTCGCCCGTCAGGGGCATCACATCCGCCACGGTGCCCACAGCCGCAAGGTCGCCGCAGTATTCCAGCATCTCCTCGGGGGAGCAGCCGTCCAGCGCGGCGCAAAGCTTGAACGCGACGCCCGCGCCGCACAGGCCCTTGAAAGGGCTGTGATCGTCCGGGCGGCGGGGGTCCACCACGGCCACCGCTTCGGGCAGAATATCGGGCGGCAGATGGTGGTCGGTCACGATCAGGTCCACGCCCAGCGAGGCCGCGAAACGGGCCTCTTCCACAGCGGATATGCCATTGTCCACCGTGACGATGAGCTGATAGCCCTTGTCGTGGACCGACTGGATGGCGTTTTTGGACAGGCCGTAGCCGTCGCCGTCCCGGCTGGGCAGCATGCACTTGACCGATGCGCCCATGCCCTTGAGGTGCTGATAGAGCAGCGCCGTGGCGGTCACGCCGTCCACATCATAATCGCCAAAGACCACGATGGTCTCACCGTTGTCTATGGCCTGCAAAATGCGCTCACAGGCCTTGTGCATATCTGTCAAAAGGAAGGGGTCGCTCAGCTCCTCCTCCCCCGCCAGAAGGGTCAGGGCCTCGGCGGGGTCGGTGATGCCGCGCGCCGCCAGGATGCCCGCCAGCAGAGCGGACTCTTTTTGTTCGCTGCTCCGCACCGAGGCGCGTTTGGCCTCGCTCCACGGCCCGGCCGAAGGGTCAAGGGCCGCCTCCTGCTCCCGCTCGTCGGCGCGCTGTTCCGCCAGAGCGCGGGTCAGCTCCCGCACGGCGGCGCGGTCCAGAGGCTTGAGGGTCCATGCCCGGTAGGTGGTCATAGCATCCCCTCCCCTGTCAGGCCGTCGTTTGCCAGCATGCCCTGCAGCGCGGCGATCTCGCCGGAGATATCCAGCGCCATGTCCGACAAGAGATTATTATACAGGTTCTCATACGCCTGATTCAATGTGTGCAGGATACCCGCGATATCCCGCCGGATGGCCGCGGCGTTCTCGCCCTGCTGGCCCTGCACATCGTTGTAGGTGTGCAGCAGCTTGAGCGTGGTAGGGATATAGTAATCCGCGAACCGCCGGGCCTTGGGCAGGCTCTCAGGATGCGCCTCCAGCCAGTCGCAGATGGCGCGGGTGGTCTTTTCCATCCGCTCCAGCTCCTCCACGCCCTGGGGGTCCCGCATGAGCTGCTTTTCCTGCTCCAGCACCGCGGCAAAGCGGCGGGCCGCCTCAAGGTTGGCGGGCACGTCGTCCGTTTTCTGCTCCGCAGGCTCCTGCGGGGCGGCGGCCTGCTCCGCCTGCGCGGCGCGCTCGGCGGCGCGGGCTTCCTGCGCCGCGCGGTAATCCTCGGCCGTCAGGAACAGGCGGTCGTTTGCTTCGTCCAGCCACGCGGTCAGCCAGCCCTTGTTCAGGAAGCGGTGCAGCTCCTTGCGCAGCTTTTTGGGCTTTTTGTGGGTCAGCTCGGCCAGCATGCGGACCGGGATGCCGGGGGCGGTGTCCACGCTCTCGGCGGCAGAGGCATAGAGCTTGAGCCGACCGGCGGCGCGGAGACGCTTCGCCCCCGCCCAGATCATCCAGAAAAAGGGCAGCGCACTGGCCGAGAGCGCCGCGCCCGTGATCTTCAGCGCGTTCCATGCAGCGCTGCCCACAGCCACCGCCGTTTCCAATCCGGTCTCCACCACGATGTCGCTCACGATCAC